>JANZZJ010000039.1 GCA_026419455.1 Candidatus Sumerlaeaceae bacterium
GGTTTTGCTTGGCGGCCAAAGAACGCTCCCCGTCGCGGTGGGGAGTGGGAGTATTTGGGTACGCAAACACGCGCAGCGGGTTGTCCGAAACGTAACGATGGAGCGATTTCTTCCCCGCCGCATCGAATTTCACGACCTTCCTGTGGGGTTAAATGACGCTGCCATTGGCTCCGGTGATCCTAAGCTCGATAGATGCCCAACAGTTGCAACCTCTGCCACCCTGTGCTGTGTCTCTATTGGGATGAAGCCGATAGTCATAATAGTTGCGTAGCGCCACGATATGTTTTTTACCAATCACGAGCTAGCCATGGTCACAAAGCTTTGCGACGCTCAATGTGTGGTGGTATGAGGAGGAGGTGTCATTGGAGCACGGAATTCTGCGCACTGCGACATTTTTTTGTTGACGTCGAGATCCATAAAATGACATCCGGTTACCAACCAACGAAACTATTGCTTCTGAGAATTGTCATCTGGGGGACCGACGGTACGCGAGGGGCATGGTGATGTCACCAAAACGATCAGCACATCATCTGATTCTACTCGTCGGTTCCAATCCTCTTCCGAATTACATCGCAGCGCTGATGCTCACGCCGAAAACCGTTAATCTCATTTACACGGAAGAGACCGAAGAGAACAAAGAAAGGTTGGAAGGATTGCTAAAAAAGAAAGTTCCAGGTATCGAATTCCATGAGACGAAGATTCGGGATGCCACTAACCCCACGGATGTTCGGGATGCCTTTGAAAACTTTCCGTCATCCGAGGAGATTCATCTCCATTACTCCGGTGGCACTAAGGTCATGGCAGCCCACGCCCATACAGCTTTTAAGTCGAAAGGCGGTATAGATGAGAACGCTTCGTACCTCGCTGAGCGAAGGGGAGTGTTGGTTTTTGACGACGGCGATGAAAGGCCGATAGCAGATGAATTGACCTTGGACGACATTTTCACCCTCCACGGAATCACACGCAAAAATAAGTCGAACAGCGGTGACGGTGGTTCGCCCCCAAACTACGAGGACGCACAAGCTATTTCAGAAAGCGTTGTTATAAAAAAATGTCCCAAAAGCATTCCCAAACAGTTATATCAAATGCTGGGGAAAAATGATCAACCGTCATCAGAGTTGCCATTTGAAGAGGCGAAATCTTCTGCCGATCAGCTTAAGGAACAACTCTCACAAATTCTATCCACTGATGAGACAGCTCAGGCGATAGAGAAAATGCTCGATCGCTTCATGGCCTGCCTCGCTAAAAATTACCAACAAACGTATGAAAGGTGGGTTAAATTCTTCCGAGGGGTGTGGCTAGAGTATTACTTGGCAAAAGCGATTAGGGGTCTAAACGTGGGAACAGTGGACCAGGGGATAACTTGTAGAAGGGTAAACGGCCGGGAGTTCGAAATTGATGTGGCGGTGGTTCGGCAGTATCGGCTGTATGTAGTTTCCTGCACAACAGCTTCCGACCTTCCAACTTGCAAACAGAAGCTTTTTGAAGTGACTATACGTGCCCGCCAACTTGGCGGAGACCTCGCGCGATCCGCTCTAGTATGTCTCCTGGATGGAGCTGCTAACGGCCAGGCGAAGGTGGATTGTCTGCGTCGAGACATTAAGGACATTTGGAATTCCCCTAATACTCCCAGAGTTTTTGCGTTCGATGACATCATAAGTTGGGTGAAGGGGTCTACCGAATCACTTAAGGAATGGCTAGACTCATAAGCGAAAGGTTGTTAGAATGCCTATTATAAGCGCGTTGGATATTGTGGGAATCCAAAGGTACATCTTTGCCTCCAACCGACTGAGAGATATTGTAGCGGCATCGTATCAGGTGCGTTGGAGCACGAGCCCCAACGGGGCTCTCAAACATTGTCCTCATTTCCCAAAGAATATAATACTTTCCGGGGGGGGTAACCTGATCGTCCAGTTCGACACCTTGGATGTGGCTAGAGAATTTACTGCCTGGTACACTCGCTTACTTCACGATAAGGCCCCTGGACTCGATGTTGCTGTTGTACACAAAGAGTATACAAAAGGGGACCTCGCGCAAGCCCTCTTAAATATTCAGGGCGAAATTGCTGAGAAGAAGTTGCGCCGAAGGCCATCTGCCCCTATGTTAGGTATCTCTGTCACAGAATCATGCCGCGAGACAGGATTACCCGCCACGCATTTCCACAAAACAGAACAGGTGCCTTTATCAGAGACCATTTGGAAGCGGCGGGAAGTCTATCGGACAGCAGCAGAAGAATGGGTCAAATTATTCTTACAAAGGTTTGCGCATTACGAATTCCCCGACGAGCTTGACGATCTGGGACGCACCATTTACGATACAAGTCTTATTGCTGTCGTTCACATTGATGGCAACGGTGTAGGCACAAAGATTTCTGGGTGGCTCAAGGATAGCGTAAAACAACGCAAAGATGATGCAGTACTAGTTACCGAGTATAAAAAATGGTCCGCGCAGATTGACAAGTTGGCAGAATCGTCGTTTCGCTACGCAATTGACAAGGTGATTCAAGCGATCCAGAAGTCCCAGGACCGCGCTACCGTCGTAGGACAACCAGCGCATTTAAGTTTCCCGTTAAAAAAGAATGTTCAAGGGACGGTGTTACCTATTCGTCCTATCCTGCTCGGCGGCGACGACATGACTTTCGTATGCGATGCTCGGATCGCTCACGCAGTGACTGAAATCATATTAGGTACATTCGACAAAAGCAATGTGCCACACTTGGGAAAGATTTCAGCCTGTGCCGGCATTTGTATAGTTCGTTCTCACTTTCCTTTTTCGCGCGCTTACGAATTCGCTGAGAAATTATGCCGTTCAGCAAAAGACTGGCTAAGACAAAAGGCAGCCGTAGACATGTGCGCCCTGGACTGGCACATTGGCTCCCCGCGACCGAATGAAAACGTCGTAGAAATGCGTAAGCGAAATTACGAAGGTAACGGTTACAAGTTCAGCTGTCGCCCGTACCCTCTCAAAACCTTTTCAGGTAGCGACCTCAGCTGGAAATGGCTTTCCGGCGAACTACTGGATGGCCCCGACGGATTAAGAAAGGAACCGTGGTCAGGTAAGCGCAACAAAGTGAAGGCACTGGCCGATATTATCCGAAAAGGACCTGAAGCTGTCGAGTTAGCGTTAGAGCGTTGGGCTGTCGTGGATTCTCGCATTTGTTTTCCTAAAGCTATTAGCGATAATGGCTATGTATGTTTGTCGCGAACACCTATTTTGGATGCTCTCGAGCTCTTAGATATTTACTTAGATCTGTCTTGAGCGAAGGAGGAAATACGTTGTCGGCCAAGTTTCTACAGGTAGAGCTACTATCAGATACGACCTTCAGTAGGGGCGATGGAACACCGGGAATCGTTGATGTTGAGATTGAACACGATGACCTGGGGCTGCCATTTTTAGGGGGCAAGGCCTTACGGGCCCTTCTCCGTGATTCGTGGTTGTCGATGCTGCCCAGTTTCCCCAATTTGGAGTCGGCTGCAGCGCGGGTTCTGGGCCGACCACAGGATATAGACGATGGCTGTATTTTGCGCATCGGCAATGCAGAATTTCCTTCCTCCGTGAAAGAATGGATCGCATATGCTGTAAAGCGAGCTGCTAATCCCCTGGCCCCTCTTGACATTCTCGAATCGTTGACCGCGATCCGCTACCAGACATCCGAAGAGAGAACAACCGGGGCCCCAGCCAAAACAACTCTTCGGTCAAGCCGGGTCATTATGCGCGGCCTATCTTTACAAGCACCACTAAGATGGCTAGTTTGCCCCCAAAGCGACGACCTCCGTGTGCTCGCGTCGGTGGCGCTAGCCACCCGACATGCAGGACTCTCGCGCAATCGCGGCCGCGGACATATTCGGATTACCATCGACGGCGAATTGAATTACACTCAACAATTAGCGAAAGGTTAATATTTGTAGGAGGAACTGCTCAGTGATTTACAGATACCTGGATTACACACTTACTCTTAACTCCCCTGCTGTTATCTCTATGCTGGGAGGGGACCCGAATAGCTCCTACTGCCTCTCCTATATCCCGGGTTCTGTCATTCGTGGGGCCGTTGCAAGGTGTCTGTCTGCGAAAGGAGCATTTAACAATACGGTTATTAGGAAATTTGTTTGGGGCACCAACATCAGATACTTAAATGCATACCCACGTTATAGTACTATCCGCTCCATTCCGATACCGCTTTCATTTCGTCAAGAAAAAGCAGCTAGTGGTAGTGCCACGATTGTCTATGATTTGGCATATTATACTTCAAATCGCTCCAAGATAATGTTGCCCTGCGACTCTTTAATCTCACCGTCTACCCAGTTTGTCGTACCAATAGGAAGTGATATGATTATTGGTCTTAATCCGCCGACTCGCACCCATATTCACCACCAGAGAGATCGTGAGAAGGGACGGCCCTGGCAAGACGCTAAAGGCAATACGTATGGTGCAATTTTTACTTTTGAGGCTCTCGAACAAGATCAGCAATTTTCGGGCACAATCCAAGTGATGGGAAATTCTGAAAACGAATGTTTGAATATAACTGCGGAGCTATTGGAATACCTCGGTCAATGTCAGGGGACAGATGGAAAACTAACGGTGCTCCTAGGGCGTTCTCGACGGAGTGGGTATGGTGGAGATGCGCTACTAGAATTAGAGACGAAGCTTCGTGCACAGGAATTTCCGGATTTTTGGGGCACGGGTGCTATAAAGCCAGCCCTTGAGGTAAAAAAAGGCAACGTGTTCCGGATTCTTTTTACCTCGCCATGCATTATTCGGGACCCAGACACCGGTCAGATTGACCCTGCCGCACTACCTAAGGTTTTAGAGTCGCATTTTAGAAACCGCGCTGAGATTTGCTCACAGTATTCAAGCTTTACCATTCTTGGTGGGTTCAATCGTAAGTGGCATTTAGAGCATCCCCAAGTGCTCGCAGTCGCCCCAGGCTCAGTTGTGGTTTGTCATGCTCAGACTGATTTATCTTCTCAAGATTTACTGGATGTTCAACACGAAGGTTTGGGTGAACGCCTAGAGGATGGTTTCGGGCGATTCCTAATTTTGGACGGATTATTTGGCGAGCTGTTTCTTTCTCCACCGGAAAGCGCCGTCAGTGAACCTTCCTGTTCACCACCCGCGGTTGTTTCAGTAATCGAGGAAAATATTATGAAAAAATACGTAATCCAGGCTATCGAAAAGATAGCTTACCAACTAGCAAAAAGCGCATCTAATATTCCAGGCACGAGCCTTTTGGGACGATTAAGGACTCCTCTGAGAGGAAGGCCGCAAGATGCGAGAAAAATGTTTCAGATATGGCTCAAAGGCGACGAGAGGAATAGGCTAAAGAAGCCTGCGATGGAGCAGTTAGAACAGTGCAAGATGAAATCCGACGACACTACAGTAACTCTTAAGGAATGGCTTGTGAAGGTGTTATTGCTAGATGGGGAAGAATGTACGGAAAACGAAGCTTATAAGGTACTGCGTAATGAGCTTTCCCTTCAACGTATTGCAGGACGGCTGTGGATTACGTCTCGGGATAAGTTAGATGTTGTGGTCAAAAAGTATGTTGACAACCTGGTTATACGTCTGGTAGATTCTGTACTAGCTAACTTGGCTGTAAGAAAAAAGTTGTCCCGCTAGAGAAAGGTTGTGGCATGGTACGGTTTACCGAGAAAGGGCGGTCCATCAAAGCACGTTGGATCATCACAGCGGATCTGATACTGGAAACGGCTGCTCACTTCGGTGGGGACGAAGATTGGGCAGCTGACATGATGGTTCTTCGTGATCCGAAAACGGGAAAGCCGCTATTACCTGGCACTTCTATTGCTGGTGCCCTCCGTAGCCATTTGTCGGATCTATTGTTGGGCTACTTTTCGAACCAGGAACCCAGCGAGGTTACCCAATTGTTTGGGGGATCTCGAGGTGATAATGCAAGCGACCAAAGCCCACTCATCGTGTTTGATTCTATCGGTGAGATTCCAGAAGGTATGTCTTTTGAAATCCGTGATGGAGTCGCGATTGATCCTCAATGGGGGATAGCTGAAAGTCACAAGAAATTTGATTTTGAAGTCCTCCCCCCCGGAACGCGTTTTCCCCTACGGTTTGAGCTTATCATCTCAGAAACGGATGGCGAGGGCATGCTCTTAACACTTTTGGCAGAAGCCTTGGACGGCCTAACCTTCGGCGACATCGCTATGGGGTTGCGACGCTCGCGCGGGTTGGGAAAACTCAAAGGAGAAAACTGGCGAGCAGCACGCTACGATTTAAGCAATGCTTATGGCTGGTTATCCTGGATCTTGAGTAATCATGAAACTCCTTTTTCGGACCAAATGGCCGGCCATCGCACGGCCTTAGACGCCATAACCAAAGGAGTAGAACAGCGCGTCGAACTATGTAATCGTCCGAAGGACCTCCGAAAACGGCTAGTCATCGAAGCAACACTCGAAATTATTCAAGAACTTATCGTCAGAAGTCCTAATCCAAGCCCCATAGGCCCCGATGTGAAACACATTCACAGCGGCGGGAGACCTGTTTTGCCCGGCACGAGCCTAGCCGGAGTTCTCCGGGCTCACGCATTGAGAATCGCGCGACTCGTTCGGAAAGCCCATGGGGATGGTGACATTTGGATCGAGGATCTCTTCGGTCCGCGTCTTAATCACCAATCCCCTCAAGCGTGTGCTTCGCGATTGCGTATTTCGGATTCATCAGTAGATGGAGCTGAGACGCGATGCCGCACGCGCATCGCCATTGACCGCTTTACGGGTGGAGTGGCACAAGGAGCACTTTTTCAAGAAGGAACCGAAGAAGGGGGATGTGTGGTGATGCGTTTGGAAGTTCGCAATCCCAAACAAGGCGAGATAGGTTTACTCTTGTTGCTGCTAAGAGATTTGCTAGCTGGTTTTGTCCCTTTGGGAGGGTCCTCGTCCGTAGGACGAGGCTTTGTCCGTGGGACGGCGAAAATAACATTGCCCGACGCAACCGATCACTACGTTCTTAGTAATTTGGGTGTTAATGAAGAAACGGCTAAATGCTTCAACCATTATATCACAGAATTTTGGGCTGCACCAAAACGAGAAATTTCTCAGTCAACTGGTGGGAGCTGAAAAACAATGAGTGGATGCGAAAAAGTGCTCGAGGAGATATGCGGTTGCAAAGTCACGAAGCTGAATGATGACGTTTGCGCTACTGTGCTTAATTGGGTTATCAAAAATAGCGACGCTTCGTTCCCACCTTGCGCCTGCCCAAATGGAGTCAAATGGCTTCTCGCCCATTGCTGCGACGGAGTCACATGGGGGTATTTTGTCGGCACTCGTTGGATAGTCTCGGCTACTGCTTTTCCCAAACTCTCCCCCCAAATCTCCAAAGAAAATTTGCTGGAGCTACGGCTTTTCGGCGATTCGACAGAGATTTTGATTTGGCGAAGCAGTCATGGCTTCGAAGGCCGCATAGTTGACGATGTGGCAAGCACTTCACCAGAAAAATATCTACAACCTGCAGAAGAAGCTAGGTTACTGTTAGGAGACAGCATTGTCGATGGGCCCAAAAACGGTTTCGTGATTGTGCGTTCCTCCGATGGCAAAGAACAGGCGGTTCCAGAAATGGTAGTAGACCTCATTGACAGAGAACCTCCCCTCGCCTTTCTCGTCGTTAAGCACTACTTTGCGAAGAACCCCGAGACCGGCGCTGCTCGCATCGCCCTGTCACGTCTTGTCGCGCTTAAAAAAAGCTAACGAAATCAAGAAGGGAGACCTAAGGAATCATGACACATTCGCATTTCTATAATCCATACAATTTTATCCCTGCTCCACCACGGAATGCAAAGCACCCAGAGCTTGGAGATCACGCACCCACCCGCCAAGATATGTTTCTCGAAGAACGTTATAGTGGAAGAATATGTGTGACGATGGAGGTCATAACCCCACTCATCATACCTGACCCTGAGAAATGCGAAGAAACTTCAGATGGTCACAAGACGTACGAAATTCTTAAAGATCGAGCCGGCAACCCGCTTGTTCCTTCCTCTAGCGTCCGTGGCATGCTCCGTAGCGCCTACGAAGTGGTCACTAACTCGCGTTTTGGATGCTTTTCTGCGGACCTAAGAAGACGCCTTGCTTTTCGGATGGATGCTAGCCAAGCACTAAACCTCATTCCTGCGCGCGTTGAGGGCGGCAAGATTCATTTACTCCCCGGGACCTCTCGAATTGGCCAAAACGGAAGACCCATTGGTCCAATGTACGCAGCATGGTTACCTAGGTATGGTTCACCAAACAAGTCAACAAGCGCAGCAGTAAAATATCCGAATGGCATTCTTCCCAAGCATGGGGATATGGTTAAATGTCATATTAAATTGACAAGCAAGGGGCCGTATAGCTTTTGGCGCGTTGTCAGTATAGAACCAACTAATAGTATTGCATATAAAGGTGATCCTTGCAGTGGAAGCATGGTAATCACCGGGTGGGTTTGCATTAATAATCCGAATACTAACAAAAAGCACGATGAGCGCGTTTTTTTCTCTTATTCGTCTAGTTCGCCAAACACTACGCCTGGGCCGTTTAAAATCGATCAGCGCTTGAAATGTTTGTGGGATGAACTTATAACCAACTACCAGGAACTTCATGAACGAGACCTTGAGAAAAGGAAAAAACAGGGGAATCGTTGCGATCAATACCTTGGACCCAAACCTGGCCAAACAGCTTGGTCGCGTCACATCTGCGGCGGAAAAAAAGAGCGGGAACTTAATGAAGGGACTTTGTGTTATGTCCGTCTTTCTCCTAACCACCAACATATTGAGGCTGTTTTCCCTGTCATGATCTCACGGGAGCTATATCAATGTTCGCCCTTTGAGCTGTTAGACGCGTCACTTAGGCCCGCCGCGAGCATTAAAGAGCTTTCTCCTGCAGATCGAGTATTCGGTTGGGTGCTAACGCACGCGAACAGTGGTTCACCGCACGACTCTAAGCAATCAGCGGATGTTAATGTGCCTGAAGCGGGGGCTGTCGCTAGTTTTCCTGATTACGAAACGCATGCGGAGGAAAGAATTGCTGCGCGAGGTCTGCTACAAGTAGGACCAGTAGCCTGTCAATCATCAATTCATGCGCCTATAAGCAGATTTAATGCCATGCCGCTAGCGATCCTTTCTTCTCCTAAGCCACAATACGCACGATTTTATGTCGCTCAATCGCCCCATGGGGAAGCTCAAAAAGATAAGCTTTCACGAAAGGACGCCGGTTATTCGAAGGGAAAGGGGCTGCGGGGGAGAAAAGTTTATCCTCACCATAAAGACAAGGATTCTAGATACTGGAATCCAGAAAACCAGAATACAGAATTTCGTAGGATTAAGGACATTCGAGACGATCAAAACTGCTCTATTACAGAATGGATTAATCCTGGCACAAAGTTTCTATTTGACATTCATGTACTGAATATTTCGGAGGTAGAGTTAGGGGCATTGCTATGGCTATTATCTCTTCCTGAAAATCATTATTTCCGCCTAGGTCACGGAAAACCATTAGGATTTGGCAGTGTGAGATTAATGATGAAAAGAGCTTGTATTTATGATAATGATCAGTTAAAAGAAATGTACAAACAATGGGGCCTGTTTTGTCCCATTCTTTCTAAGGAAGAGATTGGAGCATTTGTGGATAAGTTTAAGAATGCCGTCAAAGAAGCGTATTATACAAGGTTTGACGATGTGACTTTTATAAAATCGTTTTTCCAAAGTTGTCAGGGACTGGGCGCCCGCAATTGTCCTGTGCATTATCCTCGCCTTATGCCGCAGCCTGTCGATGAGACTTTTAATTGGTTCGTTGAAAATGAGCGGGGAGACAAACGCTCCTTGCCACATCTTACTCAGGATCCACGCCTACCACTCAATCCTAACAGCCACGCTGGCTAGAAAAAGGGCATACACTGATACTTCGAATTACATGAGGATGATGACCGATTGTAGATTATTCATAGGATGATCTGCATGTTGAGATACATAATATGCACCGTAGGGACATCGCTATTAACCAATCGCGATGGCCGCCCTTGGAGTGGTTGGAATCCTAGAGAATGTAAGGAATTACCGGAACGTGAAAGAGTGAACAGATGGCTCTCAACTGCCGACATGGAAGCCGCGAGCGCGGAGACAAACACGCTGCGGCGGATTAACTTATCACAGGACGACAAACTCATCCTCATGCATTCGTCAACCCCGGAGGGGCGCTTCTGCGCGGAGTGTCTCGCCGACCTCTATAAGAATTCAACACGAGATGTCATCGTTAAAGAAGTCTCTGAGCTTGGTTATGCTGCGGACAAGTTTTCGTCCGCACTCAAAAAACTTATAGACATCACCGTCAACACGGTCACTGAGGCAGCAAAGGAAGGGGCAACGGTAATCATCGCCGCGACGGGTGGGTTTAAGGCCGAGATCGCCTTCCTCAACCTGTTAGGAGCTCTCTGCGGCATCGAGGTTGTTTACCTCCATGAACTTCACCGAAATGTGGTGCGCCTACCCCAACTCCCGCTCAGTTGGGATGCCAATTTTGTCGCTCAAAATCTAGAATTCTTTCAATGGATCGATGAGGAACCCCGCCGAGCGAACGAAGTGGAATCCTGGCTCAACAGAGAGCCAAGACTTCGCTTCCTAGTCGAAACCACGCCTGATGGTTACTGCTATCTCTCCCCTGCGGGTTATCTTCTCTATAAGGCAGGAAGCCAACAAATCAAATCTACCCAGCCCCAAACATGTTGGCCTGGGGCTGTACCCGACCCGCCAGACAAAAAGAATAGAGTCTCGACCGTCCCACACCACCGCCCGAAAGGGTGGGAAGAGTTTGTAAAGTGGCTATGTCTGATTGATTGCGTGAAAAGCGTACACTACGACAAGGACGCCATTAGCGGGCCTCGCGTCCGAGTCCACCCAAATGAAGACGGCGTGATTCTTCTTCGCTTCGAAAAAGGCAAGGAAATTCTGCCTCTCAGGGTCGAAACAACGGCACGAGGCACAGCCCAGTGCGAGCTCGTGAAGAGCTATCTTGAAAAACGGCTTTCTTAGCTTCACCTTGGAAATTGCGGTGAAGTTTACATCTCACCCAGATTCGCGATTCCTTGCAGGACAAGGCGTGAGCGCAGCCAGCCTTATGCATGCCCCGAGGGTCTGAGGGGTCATCATAGCTTTATTACCACGCAGGCGGATCGTGCCGGCGCGTTAGGGGTAGGCGTAACCGCGAAAAAGCATTCTTCGCATAATGTTTCAACGTTCCCCCCTGCCATCGCCCCTCCTTTGGCGGATGCCCCACCACGTTCCCCTATGCTATCC
>JANZZJ010000204.1 GCA_026419455.1 Candidatus Sumerlaeaceae bacterium
TGTGTATAAGAGACAGCTACAGGCCTGCACAATCCACGTTAGCGAGAGCATCGCGAAGTTCCTCCGCCGACTGAAAACGGTCAGCAGGATTCTTCGCCAGACACTTTAAAATGATTTCCGCCAGTTCAAGCGGTGTGGGGACCTGCAAAGGCGGTGGTGGGGTGTGAAGGTGATGGTACTCGATGTTGCCCTCAAGAAAGGGCGGGCGTCCGGAAATCATCTCGTACATGGTGACACCCAGCGAGTAGATGTCGGCACGGGCATCAATATCTCCGCCCTTTATTTGTTCTGGCGCCATGTAAAGAGGGGTTCCAATAATCTGCGAGCCAGAGCGTGTGACATCAGCGCCGGCGGTTGTGATCTTGGCAATGCCGAAATCCGTAACTTTTACCGTCCCGGACTCGGTAATCATGATATTCGCGGGTTTAATGTCGCGGTGAACAATGTGTTGTTGGTGTGCGTATGCAAGTGCCTCGCAGACGCCAAGAGCAATGTTGACGACCTCCTCGCAGGAAAATGTCCCTTTTTCGCGCAGGAGGGCTTTCACATCTCGGCCTTTGATATATTCCATGGAGAGGAGTTTCTTGGGCCCCACCTCGTACATGTCATGAATGCGCACGATGTTAGGGTGGGAGAGGCGTTTGGCAGCGCGCGCTTCGCGCTTGAAGCGCTCCAGCGCTGTCGGCTCGGCAGCAAGGTAATCGTTGAGCACCTTGAGCGCTACAATCTCATCGAGCACCTTATCGCGAGCCCGGTAAATGACGCCCATGGAACCTCGATTGATCTCCTCGAGAATGACAAAACGTGAATCCGAAAAAGCAGCAGCAATGAGAGCGAGATCGCTCGATGGTTCTGCAGATCCGCGCTCTCTGCTCGAACTAGTCGCTTGTTGCTTGAGGCCTGCAACACGCTCGGCAGCGTCGCGGTAAGGTGGGGTGAGTTGCGATAACCACGTGAAAATCTCTTGAGCGAGATTGGTTTCGTTTTTCCGTTTGCATTCACAGGCCAGTTGGTATGCAACTTCCTTGAGTTCGTTGCTCTGGGGAGCTTCGCGCAATTTTTGCCATGCCTGGTGGCGTTCGCCTTTTTTCCAGAGGCTGGTGAGGACCACCCAAGCGGCTGTCGGTGCCACCTCAGCCACGTTGGTTAAAGGATCGGCAAGTTTTATGGCCTGTTCATACTTTTCCAGCTCGAGATAGGCCTTAGCCAACAGTAGTTTGTGTGAAGGTTGTGGGGGTAAAGATTCTAAATGTGGTTCAAGGCCTATGACGAGTTCGCAAATCTCGGGTGCAAGGCCGGGACCATGCGCCCAAGGCAAAAGCAGATCCCACGCTTGGTGGTACTGCATTTGCTCGGCGAGGAGCCGTCCTTTCGCTGCGACCAGACGGGCGCTTGTCCCGAAGCGTTGTTCAATGAGATCAATGAAAGTCAGTGCCTGAAGTCGGTCGGGCGCCTGCGAATGGGTCCACTGGAAAATAGCCAGGTGAGCGTCCTCGGGTTGGCTTGTCAGCAACAGCAGATAGGCACGCCAGCACCAGACGCCGGCCTTGTCTGGGCTTGCTTTCGTCACGCGCTCCAGTTCCGCACTTGCGCGCATGAGGTCGTTATCCGCGACAGACTTTTCCCAGAGGGGAGCCAGCCAAAGCTTCTCGAGCACTGCTCGCGTGTGGGGTGAACAAGGGATGTTGGAAGGCATGGCTAAGGAAAAATGCTCGAGGACGGTTGGCGGTTCTACGACCTTGTACCCTGGGCCGGCTTTTTGAGCCCCTTCTTCCAACCTTGGCGTTAACGGCAATGGTTGGCTTGTGTGGGCCGTAGACGTCCCGCTCGCAGAAAACGCGACGGAGGCTACCGGTTGCCGTTCGACCCGAATCTGTCGCCCGGTGCCAGTAGCTTCAGCAGGTATGGTGGCCCCAACGGTTTCCTGTTTTTCTGCTGCGTAGCGCTTGGTGGAGGGCTTTCGGCGCTGCGTTCGAACTGGTTCGTCGGCACTTGGCGCGACAGCAACGGTTATGCCTGCGGCCTGCTGAGTAGCTAAATCCTGCGCTGAAACTTCCACCATACCGTCAGCGTTGATGTGAAAAGTCACTTGAATCCGTGGGATCCCGGCCTTGGCCTTTTGGATGCCCGAGAGCAAAAATTTGCCCAAAGAGCGACATTCCTTGACGTTCTCCGATTCTCCTTGGACGACGTGGACGACCACAACCTCCTGATTGTCTTCGGTCGTTGTGAAAAGCTTGGCCGCTTTGATGGGAATGGTGGAATTGCGTTCTACCACTCGAGAAACCTTCCCATTTTCAATCTCGACGCCGAGCGAGTGGGGTGTAACGTCGAGCAGTACGACTTCTCTGAGCTGTCCTTGAAGAATGGCGGCCTGCATGGCAGCCCCTATGGCGACGATTTCGTCCGGATTGATTCCCTTGAAGGGTGCAATGCCAAAGAAATCCTCGACGGCATGTTCCACTGCCGGGATTCGTGTGGAGCCGCCGACGAGAATTACGCGGTCAATGTCTTGAGGCCGCAGCCGACAAGCTTCCAATGCCTGCTCGCAGCACTGAAGAGTTCGCTCGATGAGTGGCCGAATCATGGCCTCGAGCTCAGCGCGGCGCAGAGTGACTTCGAGGTGCATTGGTTCTGTGCCCACATACGCCAGGAACGGAAGGCTAACAACCGCTTGGCGGGAATAGGACAGCTCACATTTTGCTTTTTCTGCAGCTTCGCGCAAGCGTTGCGCAACAAGTGGGTCCGGCTGGTAGTCGCCCCCCATCTTTTCGCGAAGGTTTTCTAGCAGACGCTCAAATATAAGGGCGTCAATGTCGTCGCCCCCCAAACGCGTGTCACCAACGGATGTGAGCACCTCGAAGGTATTTTTTGCGATATCCAAAATCGTTAGGTCAAAAGTGCCGCCGCCAAAATCATAGACGGCCACACGCTCTTCACGGTCTCGTCCCAACCCGTAAGCGATGGCAGCGGCTGTCGGTTCGTTGAGAAGCCGCAAAACTTGCAAACCCGCAAGTTCGGCAGCTTCATAAGTGGCCTGTCGCTGGAGGTCGTCAAAGTAAGCTGGGACGGTGATGACAGCTTTGTCAACTGGTTCGCCGTAGTAATCTTCAGCGGTTTTTTTGAGTTTTTGAAGGATGAAGGCAGAAATCTGACTGGGGGTAAACCCCACATTGCCTATCTTGATCAGCAAGCGGCCCTCTTGTTCGACGAGGGCGTAAGGCAATTCCCTTTGCCATGGTTGCAGTTCGGCAAGCGAGCGCCCTATGAGACGCTTGACGCTTGTGATGGTTCGATCGGGGCTCATGACTGCCTGGCGTTTGGCAAGTTCTCCCACGATTGGTGGTTTGGTAGGGTCTTCTCCAAACGCAACAACGGAGGGTGTGCGGGTGGAGCCTTCGCTGTTGAGCAGTACCGTAGGCTGATCGTTTTCCACCACTGCCACGACAGAATTTGTCGTTCCCAAATCAATCCCAATCGTGTGCCCTAATTCACTCATAAGTCCCAAACTGTTTTTGCACCATAATATATTTCAGAGCAGCTACAGCGAAAGCGCCGCACGCTTTACACAGGGATTCAAATGCAGCAGGGCTTTAGACGCAATGCTTTTTCATTGCATGAGTGAAAGAACTTTGCGCATGAGAGAGTACACTAAGATGACAAGCGCTCCTGAAAAGCGCGGCTAGTGGAGCATGGAACTCGAAGGAAAATTAAATCCCACGCTGAGTTTGCCTGAGATTTTGCAATTCCTGAGCATGGGCAAACTCACGGGCACGCTGACGGTGCACCACGGGAACTACTCGGTTCGCTTGTACTTGCGCCGAGGCAAGATCGTAAATTCATCGAGTTTGGGGCGGCCGCGCAAACTGGGGCAGATGCTTGTGAACCAAGGGTTGGTGCCCCGCCAAGAGGTGGAAGAAGCCCTCCGCTACCAACGATCGCTGCCCAACCCGCCTCCTTTGGGACAGATTCTCATCGAACGTGGACTGCTTACCCGTGACCAGTTGCGCCAAGCCATCAGGCTCCAGCTTGAGGAAGAAATGTGGGATCTGTTTTCTCTCCAGGAAGGAGTGTTCAAATTCGATTATGGTGATGAAGACTCTGTGGGGGAAGTTCTTGTGGAGCTTGATATCGAGCCCCTCATCATCGAGGGAACACGCCGGCTCGACGAATGGGTGCGCATCGTCCGCAACGTTCCTGGCGACAGCGCCATTCCTGTCCTCAGACCGCTCGTTGTAGAAGATGCCCGTGAGGAAATGCAGCTTTCGGACAGTGAGTGGAAGATTTTATCGCTCATAAATGGGACCGCCAACGTGGGCTCCATTGTGGCGCGGAGTGGGATAGGGAAGTTTGAAACCTATCGGATCCTCAACTCATTTCTTGCAGCGGGTTACATCACCATTCGGATGCCTGACGAGCAGGAGATCATACCCGAAACACAACTTCCCATGGATTTGGACGCAATAGTGCCCCAAGATGATCCGGATTTAGATCGGATGGAAGCGACGGGCTCAACTTCGGCACGGATCTTGGCAATGTTTGTGCGCCGCAAAGCTGCCGAGGAATCGGGTCAGGCCCCCCCTTCGAAACGAGAGCCGGCTCCCCTTATGGAATTCCCCACCCCTGTGGAATTCGTCGCAGAGCTTGTCAATCAGCTTACAGCTGCCCTATGCGATGAGGCTGAATTTTATCGGGGGGAACGCGACAACAACCTCATCGAGCGGATGTGGCGAAGCGTGCTGATGGCTTTTCCCAAAGCAGACCTCATTCAAGCAGCCGGCAACAAGCTTAATCCGTCGCAGTTTACACGCTTCGCTGCCGTCGTAGGGACCAAAGGGCCTTTCGAGGGGATCATGGCCGACACCTTGGAAGCTTTGGCTAGGCTTTTGAAGTTGTTATTTGTCACAGCGGCCGAACGGATGGGCAGCCGTTCCGCGCGTAAGTTCTTCTCTGAGTTTTGCAAGGACTTCCGACAGCGTGCTACGATTCGCGATAGCGGGGATTTCTATTTCCAAGAATATGCTGAGAAGATTTATGCCTAAAGCGGGGTCGCAATATGGCTGGTGAGAACATCTTGGTGGTGGACGACAATGTAGCTGTGCAGGAGCTTATCCGTGCCGTTCTCGAACCGAATGGCTACCGGGTCACCGTGGCAGCCAACGGTGTGGCAGCGCTGACTTTCCCTGACCTTGAAGCGGTAGATCTTCTAATTGTCGATGCCAAGCTCCGCGACATCACCGGTCTCGATACGACCCGCATGTTGAAAAGCGATGATGAGCTATATCACAAGCCTGTGCTCTTACTCATTCCCGAAGAGGACTTGCGGGGTGACGAAAATCCCACGCTGATGGGCGCGAACGGTTGGATCAAAAAGCCGTTCGAGCCAGAACTGCTCTTGAAAAAAGTGCACCTGATGATTGAAGAGAAGGCGATTCTGGAAAAGAGTCGCCAGTATTTACGGGAAGCCGCCGAAGCCACTATCAAACGTCTTGCAGAAGCTCACATTCAAGCGGCAGTAGAGCAGCGCACGCAAATAATCATTGAGCGTGTGCTCCAGCTCGTAGTTTCGCAGGTAGATCAGCGCGCGCGCCGCGAAGTGGACGAACGTGTCACCCAGCTGACTGCCGAAAAGCAGGAAGAACTTGTCAAGATGACAGTTCACGAAGTAGCGCGCAGCATGGTGGAAAAACTTGCGGAGCGTAAAGTCGCCGAGGCTGTGGACATGGTCCTACGCGATGAGACAGAACGCGCGGTGCGACGCACAGCCGATAGCATCTTACCAGGATTGGTACGAGAGCGGGTGCGCGAGGCATTGGAGCAAACTTTGCCACGCGAAATCCAGCGCCGTGTGCAGAAGGAAGTGGAGAATCTCGTTCCTGAAGCCTCACAGCGCGTGGTAGGCGTGATTGATGCGGCAGCACAAAAAGTTGTGCCTAAACTGGCGAAAGAGCTTACCGGCGAAATTGTGGAAAAGGAAGTGTCTGCTGCCATTGATAAACATTTGCCCAATTACGTGGAAGCCATTGTCGGGCGCGAAATCGAGACCCAGATGCGTATGAAAATCGCTGGATACGTACGCGATGCTGTGGAGAGCATACGCAAGCGCACTCGCGGGCTTATCTACGTGACACTTGTTAGCTTCCTTGTGGGCATCGTGGTTGTTGTTCTTTTGCAACTATTTGCTCCAGGCGGTGTCTACGACCGACGGCGGCAAGCTGCTCGGCCTGTACCCGCGTCCACCAGCGGCCAAGCCGGTGAGGAGAAAGGTCAGCAGGGCTTGCCATCTCCGACTCAACTTCTCGAGAAGTTGCGCAAGAGTGGTGGCGAATCACGCTGAGTGGTCTCTTGCGGCGGTTTGAGGCATTCACTTAGCCAACGCCTTGCCCCCGATGGGGGCAAATTTCTCGGGCAGGCAAAGATGGGCAGTTCGTCCTATGGCTTATGAAAGTAGCGAGAGCAGAGAAAGACATGGAATCGTTTAAGCGGGGGACCATAGGGCGGGATGAGGACATCTGGCCGGATCTCCACGGCCTCAAAATATTCCAGCATTCGTTTTCGCAGCGTGGCTGCACGATCATCTGATGGATCAGTCGTGCTTCCCTCTGCCACATACAACGCGTCAATCCCCCGACGGTTTTCCAGTGAACGGACCGACATGCCGAGCCGATCAAACAGCCCCTTCAGGCCGTAACGCGCATTCACTTTGTGGTCGAGCACGTAGATCTCCGGAGCGAGCTTCGAGTAAAACCCATACTGAACGGCGGGAATAAAAGAGTTTGTCAGAATCACGGTTGGGCCCTTCTGACGCGCGTCGTTCAGTTCAAGATCCAACTGCGAACTCAGGGTTCTCCACCCCAGGGTGGCAGAGAAGAGGGGGCGTTTGCCCACTAGAGCGGATGGTAGATAAGTCAAAGCCTCGACGATAACCACAAGAATCGTTAGCGCCGCCAGCGCAAAGGCTAAGGCAATCACTTTGCGAAGGGGTAGGGGACGTGGCTTATTTATCTGCGCTAATGACCACTCTCTAACCAGCCATGTGGCCGCAATTAAGCCGGCGACGTAGGCGGGAGCATCCCATTGCTCGCGACTAAGTTCGCGTTCAGTTACTGCGGCAATGACAGCGAAAAATATCAGGGGCACCAGTCCAAAAGCGGCGAGGAACATGAGGCGGTCTTCACGCCAGCGACAAGCACGTTGCGCAGCAACAAAAAGCCCGGCTACAGAAGCGGCAAAGAGCAAGGGCGAGTAATAGGCTGCATGGACAAGCAAGTAAACGGCAGCGTTAGCAAGGATATGGATGTCCCACTTCTGGCGATCGCGCAGATGGTAACTCAACGCGCCCCACCCCGTCCTTGATTCCTGCAACACTGCCACAGGCGCGAATACAGCAATCCCGATTCCAAATCCCCACCAGAAAAAACGGGATTCGAGGGGGCGACGCCACAATCCACTCCACCACAAATACACGGCGAGTGCCGGCAGATAGAGAACAATGATGTACTTAAAGTAAAGTCCAATGCCGAAGAGTGACCCGGCTGCCAGCCACCAGCGGTCGTCGGTATGAACGGCGGCCCATGTCGAGTACAGCAGGGCTATCCACAGAAAAAGCTGTGGCATGTCGGGCGTGCAGATGCTTCCGAAACTAAAATAGATCGGAGTAAGAGCGAATGCCAAGGTTGCCCACGCTGCCAGAACCTTTGAGGAGAGAATCCGCCCAGCCAATGCGTAAAAGAGGGGGATAGCGAAGAGCCCTAGCAAGAGATTGCCTGCGCGGACTCCAAGCTCAGTGCGACCTACGAGGGCGGTTCCTAAACGTGCCAACAAGGGGGTCCCCGGTGGATGGGGTGAAAAAGCAAGTGGGTCGCGCGTCCCTAGAAACCAATAGAGGGCTTCATCCTGAAACAGCTCGAGCCGACTAGCGACCAAGAATTTGACAATGGTCATGCCGATAGCAAGCAGGACCACCCACACCAGTGGAGACCGAAGAACGTCCTTTGCTGCCTCAAGCCAATCGCGCACGGAATGCTTCTGCTGGGGACTCAACTCCAGATAATTCCTTTTTCTGCTTATGGTCTCAGTTCTATGCGTTTGAGCGTCACAGCTCGGTCCTCTTCCGGGTTATCGGAAGGCGAGTCGTTATAATAGCGAAAGGTAATGAGATAAGTTCCTGGCGGCATCGGCGGGTCAACTTTTTTTACGAAAAGGTGAAAGCTCGACGTTGTCACATAGTCGCGAGGCCATGGGAAAAAGTTCTTCTTTTCAGTTCGGTTGAACATGTTCAAATCCACCTCGGGCCAGACATTACCGAGATGAGTTCCTTTCATCTCCAGCACCACTTCGGCGATGGGATAGGGAACTTGCACGTTGTCAACCTGAAGGAATCCGTTGCGCGAGAGTTTCTTGCCGCCGGCAGGATCCGATGTCGCCTTATCCGTCCACATCGCTGAAGCGTCCACGACAATAGGCGTGTAATCAATCGCAGGCGTTGGCGTGGGGGACGGGGCAGGAAGGGGGGTTTTTACGATTCTCGCCTGGGGACGGCGGGTAGGCCGTGGCGTGGCTGTAGGCTCTAGGTGGGGTTTCTCCACGCTTTCTTTAACAGCAACAGTTTCTTCCTCCCCGAGGACCTTTTCCTTAATCTTTACTCGCTGCTTGCAACCGACGAGACAAAGCCCGAGGATCGCCAGTCCAACGAAAACCCAGCTGGACCTTCGCAGCCCCAAGAATTGTCCGCCCCGCGACGGAAGCTCTCCGGCCTGAGACGTCTTTTTTCTAGGCTGAAGATGCAACGACACGCTTTTGCCCCAACGTGAATACGAAAGTTCAGCGACCTGGCAACGGCGTCGCAAGCTGTGGTTGTTGTGCGTCATACGCATCGGTCTTCCCAGAAATGCAGACTTCTCTTCTTCGTTTTTAGCTCTCCTAGCACGGTCTGAGCAATTGGAGCAAAAATCACTCCAACGCTCTGTCATCGCTCACCCAAAAGGCATGGAACGTCTATGTTGCAAAAATACAACTCTCCACATATCTCGCCACGTACCCAAAGCGCGACATCGTGGGCCTATCCCTGTCAATGTCAGCGCGGGTTTTCTCAATTGCCCGCGGCTAGTCGGGCAAAGTTTCGAAATCAGCGATCTCGATCTGATCCACAAAGAAAAGACCACCTTCCAGCGAGGCGTTTGGCGTGGAACTTATGGTGTCCAGCGTATCCACACCGCACTTAATGTCGCGCCGCGAGGCGGCTGGAATGCCTGGACCCGGCTGGGCAGCAGGCACGACGTTTGGACCATGGAAGTACATCGTAAACCATCCACCGTCAAGCAACCCAGCGAGTTCGTCTCCGCGTTTGTCTGGATTCGCCGTGCCCACCCCCGGCAGCACCTGTTGGGCAATGGCGTTGTTAAGCGGTCCGGCGGCCCATGCGCCACCAAGTTCGAATTTCTGCGACCATGAAAAGCGCAAGGTGCGCACGCGCAGCCGCAGCTGGGATTGCAGCTGGCTCTCGCGCGGGCTCACCACGTGCCAGCGCACCCGATACTGGCGACCTGGTTCGATCCTCACGCGCTGGGCTAGGTCATCGCCCGGGTTAATTTCGGCCACAGCAACAGCAACGTCGCCTGCCGAACATGCCGTAGTGTCCAGAACGAGCCCGTATGTTGTCGAATCGTCCACCGTCGGCAACGGCTGGCTGCCCCCAAGCGTCCAACGCATGAAGGCCGCCCGGCTGAAATCGCCGGCGTCCGTCGGTGATGTCGCATAAGTTTTCAGGTGACGCACGTTTGTCGGGGCGGGCAAGGCCATGAGAATGGCCTCGGCAAGCTCGAGCGCTCCATTTTCCTGGGGTTCCAAAGAATAGACCTCGTACATACCTTGGACGCCATCCGTCGGCGAGACAGCGGGATCGAGCAGCGGCACGTCTACCGGATCCAAATCCACTCGATACACCGTGGGCTGCGATGGATCGGCTGAGGGAACATTGGGGAGCATGTCGGCGCTCGTAGCTGGATCCACCGCCAGATGCCAGAACATCTCGAGCATACTGTTCATCGCATAGCGCACGGAACAGCGCAGGCGCATATTAGGCACCTGCCACGGGTCTTTCATGACGGCCTGATTAGCCCGGAAGACGTAGGCTTTGAATCGGTAAATCGTGTCCGGATTGCCGCTCAGCGGCAACCGAGGTGATTGCCAGCCGAGTATGCGTGGTTCATCTGCGGGTCTCACCCAAAGGCGCAAGGCACCATGGGTGGTGTCAAAATCGCCGCCGACGTCTTCCGTGGGCAGACCGTGAAGCGTCCATCCTTGAGGACCGTCGTCGAAAGTATTCCTCCGCGGCAAGACGACACTGGCTTCGTTCGACCAGTCACTTGCACCTCCAGCATTCACGGCACGCACGCGATAGGTGTTGCGGTCGCCAAAGCAGGGCGCGTTGTGAGTATAGCGGCTAGTATTTTCTGGTAGGGAGGCGATGTTGACGAAAGCGCCTGTTGAAGTCCGCCATTCGACTTCAAAAGCCGTCTCGTTCGTAGCAGCGTCTACCCAAGCCAGCTCGACTCTGTCGCCCACGAGCTGAGCTTCCAGCCGCAAGGGAATTGCAGGGGCCCAGGGAAGCGTGCGAACCTCAAGCTCCTCAGACCACGCCGACGCGCCACCGGCATTTACTGCCCGCACGCGGTAGCGTAGGGTGGCATCGGCATCAAGCCCACTATCCACGTAGGTTTCCGAATCCGGCGGAAGCGTGGCAATGAGTTCGAAGCCATCGCCTTTGTCGCGCTGGAGTTCAAAGGCGGTTTCGTTCGCCGATTGATCAGACCACGCAAGCCACACAGCAGCTTGGTTGACGTGTGTGGCGCGCAAGGCTGTTGGCGCCTCAGGCGGCCAGGGAAGGGTCCTAGCTTCGCACACATTGGAAGGCGCTGAATCTCCCCATGCGTTGCGTGCTATGACGCGGTAGGCGTAGGCAGTATCGGGCGTAAGTCCGGAATCCACATAAGCGGAAGTGTCAGGGGGAAGCTCCGCCAGAGTTTCAAATCCGGTGCCGCAGTCCCGCTCGAGCACAAAAGTGGTCTCGTTTCCCGAATTATCGGCCCAGGCCAAAGCGAGCGTCGTTTGGGTGGCATGGGTGAGCCGCAGCTGCGAAGGGGCTGCCGGAGGATTCTTGATGACGACCCATACCTCTCGAGTGTTTGGAAGGTTCGTTGCGGTGTTAAAGAACGAGACGAAACCTTGGTGGTAGCCTTCGGGGAGGGTAGCTGTGAGTCCATTGAGCGAGACGGTGACGGTTGTCGTCTCGCCCCCAAGCAGCGTACCGCTTGTCTGCGAAACGTCAACCCATTCCACCGTCGTGGAGGAGTCCCAATCGAGCGGATTCGTTCCTTTATTCCAGAGGACAAACTGAATGCAGTCCGGAGCAAATGGTCCGCCGACAAGCCCTTCCGCATGGAGAGATCCTTCCGACACACGGAGCTTGTCGGCACTCTCCACGACGACGTCGTCAATGGCCCACCCCGCGAAGTCGTTGAGGTAAGAATCGACTGTGTTGAACTCAAATTCGAGGGCGACTGGCTGCCCTGCATAGGCAGCAAGGCTGAAAGGTCCTGCCGCATACCACGACCATCCCGATCCAGAGAGCTGGGCCAACGGGAGTCGGACGGTACCCCCATTGACAAGTACGTACACAGTTCGTCGGTCCCACGTCGTCGTGCCTTCTGTTTGTTCGCGGCTCAAGAATGTGAGCTCCCCGAAGGGAGGCACAATAAACTCTGGCGAAATAAGGCTGCCTCTGTTTGCGGCCCCCGTGTTATAAGTACAAGTGTCTTGCCGGGCGTAGTGATAGCAGTTTGGAGACGACGCTGCGGTCACACACGGGGACTGCGGTGTGGACAAATACCACAAGCCACTGCGCGTCCAATTGTCGGGTTGAGTGTCGAAATTTTCGACGAGGCCCACTTGCGGGGCAAGCGTGGTGAATGAGAAACAGTTGCCTCCATTGTCAGCGGCGGCTGGGTTTCCTAGCGCATCGCAAGCCTCGACAATGAAGTAATATGTTGTGGCGGGG
>JANZZJ010000232.1 GCA_026419455.1 Candidatus Sumerlaeaceae bacterium
AGATGTGTATAAGAGACAGTGTCACCGTGGTCGAAATGCTGCCGAAGCTGCTGCCGATGATGGACGAAGAGGTTGCCGAGGGCCTAACGCGTGCGCTGCGGCGCCAGGGGCTAGAGATCGAGCTTGGAGCGAAGCTTGAGGCAGTGCGTGTGGAGGGTGAGCGTGCCCACGTAGACGTTGCTCGCGCCGGCGGGGATCGGCTCATGCTGGATGCCGACAAAGTTCTCATCGCTGTCGGGCGGCGCCCCTACACGGAGGGACTGGGCCTTGATGTAGCTGGTGTGGAGCTCGATGAGCGCCGGCGCGTTAAAATTGACGACGAGTTCCGCACGACCGCCCCTGGCATCAGTGCGATCGGAGACCTTGTACGCGGGCCCATGCTGGCGCACAAAGCCGAAGAAGAAGGTGTGGCTTGGGCAGAACTATTGGCAGGCCAGCCGGGGCATGTGAACTACGAGGCCATTCCGGGAGTGGTTTATACCTGGCCGGAGGCTGCATACGTTGGGCTCACCGAAAGCGAAGCGCGCGAACGCTGGGGAGATGCAGTGAAAGTTGGGAAATTCATGTTCGCGGCTAACGGCCGCGCGAAGGCCGCTGGCGAACGCGACGGCTTTGTGAAGATTGTGACAGGGCCGCGCGGCCGGCTGGCTGGCGTGCACATCTTTGGGCCTCGGGCGTCCGAACTTATCGCAGAGGCCGTCGTCGTGATGGAGTTCGGGGGCACGGCAGAGGATATCGCGCGCACTTGCCATGCACACCCGACGCTCTCCGAAGCGGTGAAAGAAGCTGCGTTGGCTGCCGAAGGTCGCGTCATTCATTCCTAATGACAATTTTAGCCCGTAACGCGGGGACAGCGCTCAGTTTTTTTGCTAGTGGACCGGGAGTACGCGGAAAACAGGGGGATGCAGGTCATATTAAGATATTATTATTCTAACATTTTTGCAAATTAACGACAATCGCATTCGTCCGGTAACTTTGGAGCGGAAACTAGCCAACGCCGCTTGGGCACTCGCATCGAGACCTGCGGAGCGTTGCTGAACGTGGCTCAACTCAAGCCCTTCCACCAGCTTTTCCTGTGTCTCACACGTTCGCTTTGTGCCCTCTGTGTACTTTTATTGTCTCCCGTGCGGCAAAGCCTACCTTGAGGATCAATCAATCTTGATAAGCTCGATGCCTAGGTCTCGAGCTACTTGGAACACTTTCTCTTCCCGATAGAACTCACCGTAGAAAATGCGCTTAATGCCTGCATTGGCAATGAGCTTGAAACATTCCCAACAGGGACTAGCTGTGGTGTAGATATCGGCGCCTTCGATGCGAACGCCATGGCGGGCCGCCTGAATAATCGCATTGGCTTCGGCGTGAACCGTGCGCACGCAATGGCCGCCTACCATGTCGTGGCCGACATCATCGCAGTGGGGCAAACCTCGGATCGAGCCATTGTAGCCCGTGGACAGAATGTTCTTGTCGCGCACGATAACGGCACCCACATGTTTGCGGTCGCAGGTGGCGCGTGTGGCCACGACTTTCGCAATGTTCATAAAGTACTGATGCCAGCCGACACGCTTACCTTCGCTAAGGCGGCGACCGGCTTCTTCGGCGCGTCGGTTCTCTTCCTCAAGGCGCCGCTGAAGTTCCAAATCATCGCTCATGGGGCGGTTTTCCTTCCGAGCAAATCCTACTAACTATATGCATAGCATGGGCGCTGCCCCTTTTTGGCAGGAGCAGCTGCCGTGTGTCTCGCTAGCGAGACATATTCTGAGGGAAGCATGCAAGAATTTCTCGTTGAGTGAACATGGTCGAGAGAAGGAAAATTTCTAAGCAAATATTGAACCACAATGAACTATTTTCAGACGGGATACTCGAATTCCACCCCTGGGGGCTTGCCCTAAACCTCTACTTCGGGCAGCATAGCGAACCCGCCAAACAGTGCCTCGCAAATGGCAACATCACATTGAGGAGATTTCCCGTTCTACGACCAGAGAGACGCCATTGGAATAGCTCGCGAGCTTTACAAACGCTAGACCAAGTGTTCCAATAACGTGGGCTTGATGGGTATGGCCTTTTAACCAACAGGACTTTTCGGTGTGCGGGCGAATATCCTCGCTCATGAGCCTAGCTAGCTGGCTCGGAGCCAGCTGATCAAAGTTTGCCAAATTCTTGCTATCAATTGAACATTTCTCAATGTTTACTTGGAGCTATGGTGCTCTTACTTTCTGCTTCCGGGCTTGCTGACTGGCATGCCGCCTTGGCAAAGGGGGCACTCTGTGGGGCTGTAGGTGATGGTTGTAGTTCGCAAGTAAGCAGCAACAGGTGCCTCGGGTGCAAAGGCTCCGCCGGAGCGATCGACGATGGTTGCAAAGCCCACGATCTCAGCGCCGTGGCGCCGCGCCAAATCGGCAACTTCGAGCACACTGCCGCCAGTCGTAATGACGTTTTCCGCCAGAAGCACCCGCTCGCCTGGCTGAAGATTAAAGCCTCGACGCAGTTCGAATGTCCCGGATGGCCGTTCGGCAAAAATTGTTCGCGCCGCTAGCTGCCTTGCGAGCTCGTAGCCGACGAGTATTCCGCCGATGGCCGGTGCAAGAACAACCTGCGGTTGCCACGCGCGCACGACTTCGGCAATGGCGCGGGCCACCTGCTCGGCGAGCGCGGGCCATTCGAAAAGGCGTGCACACTGAAAATACTCAGGGCTGTGCAGACCGCTACTGAGAAGAAAATGCCCGCTCCAGTATGCCCCAGCTTTTTGCAGGGTCGCGAGAGCCTCGGCCTTTTCAACACACTCAAGGTATTGAGTCACCATTCCAACCTCTTAAGGAGGGCGTGTTTTCGCACTTCCACGCATTACTTCTGCGATTTCTCACTCCTCAAACGACGTGGATTCTAGCCAGATTGCAACCAAACAGTGGAAGGGATGGGGGTAAGAACACGTTATGGCTCGCCAAGATCACTATGGCTTTTTATTGTTTTTGGGGTTAATGTTTGCAAACGTAGAGCGAGCTACGTAGCCTCTTGAGCGTGATGGGTGTGAGACTCACGCGCCGAGAAGGCAGAAAAGGGCTGCGACTAGAATTTCGAAATGTAGATGGTGGCCATGACTTTTCAGGTTCCCCGCTATTGGGCGCGCGCTCAGCGCGAGGTTGAAACTCGTTTAGGCGGCACGTTATTGCTTACCAAGTACGGTTGGTCGAATTCCAGTGTCGACGAAGCCGAGCTCCGAGCCGCACGTATGCTAGATGAGCTTGTGGCCCGTGTGATGGCTGCTGAAACGTTGGATTCTTATAGCTATGGCACACGAGCCCCAATGCGCGAAGAACTGATACAGGAAATCAGCCACGGCACCAACGTCGTTGCATTCGTGACGCGTAACTCATATGGAGCGCTAGTCATTAATAGTGCCCGCGCCATGTTTGCGGATATTGACTGCCCCAAACCGAAACCAAGCGGAAGTCTCCTCAAACGCCTCTTTGGGGGCACTGGCCCCGCGCCGTCGGATCCTGCCCAGGAGGCGCTGGAGCGAATTGCAGCCTGGAGTCGTCGCCATCCAGAATATTCAGTACGGGTTTATCGGACAAATGCAGGATTGCGAGTGCTCTTTACTTCCCACGCATTTGAGCCTGCGGACCCTTCCAGCGGCCGAATTCTTGAGGAGTTGGGAAGCGACCCTCTTTATGTTCGCCTGTGCAAAGCGCAGAAATGTTTTCGTGCGCGCCTGACGCCGAAGCCCTGGCGTATTGGCATGCAAGTGGAGCGTCACACGTGGCCAGCAGCGGACGCGCACCATGAAGCGGCGATGGCGCGCTGGGTAAAGGCCTACGACGGGCGCCGCGAGCGATTCGCCGTGTGTTGTCTCCAAACCCAGTTTGGATCCGGCGACGTGCTAGATGAAATAGGTCCCGTCCTTCGGGTTCACGACGAGGTGTGTCGCGTTGGACAGTCGCTGCCTCTCGCGTGACGATGTCTGATGGAGAGCTTTTTCTCTCTGGGCGAGGGAAGGAGCTTCGCCGCCGGAATTAGCTGAGGTGAAGGCGTTTTTACCGGGCTCGAAGGGCTTGGTTTTGGAATGAAGGTCATTGTGGGGAGAGGCGGGGCGAGACACTTTGGGACCGGCTGGGCAATGGATTATTAAAAAGAAGGCAATATGCATGAGTTTGTGCGGGGGACATCTCTAAGAGTTGGGAACATGGGGAGGAGCTAGTGGAACTCATTTTCTTGGCAATGATTTGGAATAAGAGCTTGACGGCGGATGTGTAGAGGCTCGGATTTCACATAAATTTAGAATTGGAATAAGTGTGCCCATGAGTTACAAAAAATACGGTTATTTCACTGATGATCGTCTGGAATTTGTGATAACGCGGCCCGATACTCCCGCGCCATGGATCAACTATACCTCGAATGGCCGCTATACACGGTTAATTTCCAACACGGGCGGTGGCTTCAGCTACTGGCAAACGCCGCGCCTCCATCGCATCACGCGTTGGCGCTATAACTGCTTACCCGTGGATCGGCCCGGGCACTACCTCTACGTGCGTGATCGTAAGACGGGCGATTATTGGACGCCCTCCTGGCAGCCCGTCATGGCAGAACTTGAAAAGTATGAGTGCCGGCATGGCCTGAACTACACGCGCATCACTGGCGCACGCAACGGTGTGGAGGCCAGCGTGCTCACGTTCGTTCCTGACGACAGTGACTGCGAAATTTGGCGGGTGACGCTGAAAAATCTCTCAAAAGAACGCAAACAGCTCGACCTCTTTGCCTATGTCGAGCTGTGCATGGGCAACGCTCTCAACGATCTTGTCAATCAGCCTAATGATCAACATTTTAACGAAGTGTTTTTGGATCGCAAGAGCGGCATTCTCTACGCTACCAAACGCTATTGGAACACCTTCGGCAGTGCCACGGTCGAGCAGAGCAACGTCACCTACGACCGCTACATCGTATTTGGTGCGAGCCTACCGCTCGTCGCATTCGATGGAAGCAAAGCGCAGTTCATTGGTCGCTGGCGGAGTGAATCGAACCCCGTGGCGGTTGAGCGTGGGAAGCTGAACGATACGGAAATTACAGCTGGAGATGCTGTGGGCGCTTTGCAGATGCGCGTCGACCTCTCCCCTGGCGCCGTGAAGGAATTCAGCGTTGTTCTGGGTGTCGTGGAGAAGCGCCCCCAGTACAAGCGCGATGCCGAGAGGCTCATGAAAAAGTATCGTGACCTGAAGCAGGTGGATGCGGCCTATACAAAGCTTGTGGCAGATTGGCGCGACTACGTGAGTTGCGTCCAGGTGGAAACTCCCGATGATGATCTCAACACAATGATCAATGTGTGGAATCAGTGGCAAACCGCCTGCACGTTCCGTTTCTCGCGCGACGCCGGTTATTATCACGGGGGGCTTCTTTTTGGGCGTGGATTCCGCGATTCTTGCCAGGATACCTTTGGCCCGCTCATGACGCGTCCCGAGTGGGTCCGTCAGCGCCTTCTCGAAATGAGCAGCTACCAGTTCAAAGATGGCAGTGTGGTGCATTGCTACTATCCCGTGAGCGGTGGCTATACTCGCACCGGCCACAGCGATACGCCGCTGTGGTTGCCCCTTGCTGTGACGATGTACGTCAAGGAAACCGGCGACTGGGATTTCCTTAAGGAGGTTACGCCGTATCTCGACGGTGGTAAAGCAACCATGCTTCAGCACATCTATGGTTGCCTCGATTACACGCTGGGCAATCTTACCGAGCGCAACCTGCCTAAGTTCGGTCCAGGCGATTGGAATGACACGCTTGACTACATGGGGCGCAAGGGGCGCGGGGAAAGCGTCTGGAACGCTCTGTGCCTATGCTACGTCCTGCGCGAGACGGTTGAGCTGGCCCGCCGGATAGGCGACAAGCAAGCCGTCAAGCGCTACGAGGCGGCGTACAACAAAGTTGCCGACGCAGTGAACAAGTATTGCTGGGACGGCGAGTGGTACATTGTCGGCACGAACGATTTGCGCGAAGTTGTGGGCTCGAAGAAAAACAAGGAATGCAAAATTTACCTCAACACGCAGACATGGGCGGTCATGAGTGGCGTGGCCCCTAAGGATCGCGCCCTTAAAGCCATGGCTGCGGCAAAGA
>JANZZJ010000013.1 GCA_026419455.1 Candidatus Sumerlaeaceae bacterium
CCCTAACAGATCAGATTCGGTAGTCCCTATAACCTATATTTCGGTCAGTACCTTCAGCAGTTTATTGCGAGGAGTAATCTGTTTAGTTTTTCTGCACAAGCGAACAATGTTGATACTGGAGCCGTAATAAATTTTGAAAAATCGTGTGAAAAGACAGCAGGCATAATATCTCATGACCCATGCGTTCAGCGTAAGCAACCACACCCTTTTGACGGCACTCCACAGTTGGTGGCGCCAGCTCTTGACGGCCTGTGTGTTGATGGTTCTTGCCAACGCCTCGTTTGCTTTAAAAGACGAACCGTCGACTTCTCCGCTGCAGCGGTTTTGTCCTATTGCGGCTGGTAATTCTTGGCTTGCCTCGTGTCTGCGGGATCTGGGCTTTCACGGCGAATGCATCGTCCGAGTGGTTGAACCCGGCACGTGTCCTGGCCATTACGACATTCGCCCGTCCCATGCCCTACGGCTTCGCACTACACGAGCCTCAGTCTTCTTCGACTTTCAGGCGCAATTTGCTCGCCGCCTTGAAGGGGCCATTCTCGCCACTACACCCATCATAGTCTCTCCCAGCGGCGGTCTGTGTGTGCCAAGCACCTACTACGCGGTGGTGGAAGAACTTGCTGCCAAACTATCGAAGGACGACCCTGCGACGTCGCGTGCCTTCGCGGCAAGTCTGGAAGAAATAAAAATTCGGCTCGCTGCGCTCGAGAACGAGTGTAAAACGCGTGTGACAGCGTCTAAATGGGCGGGATCCCCCGTGGTCGCCTCCGCGCATCAGAGTAAATTCTGTCAATGGCTTGGAATGCAAGTGGTGGCGACGCTTCCCACACCCGATAGAGCTACGCCGTCCAGTGTTGAACAACTCATCGCAGTTGCACGCACCGCCCGTGCGCGTGCAGTAATAGCCAACCTGCAAGAGGGCACACGTGCCGCTGAAACCGTAGCAGCGACGCTGCACGTTCCGCTTATCGTCTTTTCCAATTTCCCCTCCGAGAGCAAAGACGAGCCAGATTTTCTTTCACTTGTGCGCAATAACGTTGATCGTCTTTTGGCAACGCCCGGGGAGGAGAAGAGTAAATGAGAGCCTGTGTCTTGTCAGGTTCGTCCCCCGTGCGCTCGCGCACATCCATCGTGCCTGCTACTAGTGGTGAAAAGCAGAGCTATATCATTGCTGTCACGGCAGCTAGTGTAGTGTCTGGCGGACGCGCAATTCTTTCCAACGTTTCTCTTCATATCGCCAGCGGCGAGTTTGTCGCTGTCCTTGGTCCGAACGGTGCCGGAAAGACGACATTGCTGCGACTACTAGCTGCAAGCCTTCTGCCTACAAATGGTGAGGTAAGCGTGCTCGGCTGCGTCACGGATCAGCTCGACACCTCGCAGCGGTACCAACTGCGTCGGCACATTGGCGTCGTTCCCCAGCGCTCTCTTCATAATCCTCTCGTTCCCCTCACGGCCGGCGATGTTATTGCTACTGGGTTTTTGGCAGGGCGTCGATTGTGGGGGCAATTGGCCAAATCCGACAGCGCGCGCCTTGTCGCTTTAGCAGAGCACTTTGAAATCTCCCACCTGCTGGATCGTCCCTATAGAGTCTTGTCCGGCGGAGAACAGCAAAAGGTCCAGCTAGCACGTGCTTTAGCACAGGACCCTGCCATTCTCCTGCTTGACGAACCAACAAGCGGACTCGACACAGCGTGGCAACGGCGTCTAGTTGAGCTCATCGAGAACATCTATCACACAAAAACCCTAACAATTGTTATGACCACGCACCATCCCCATCACCTACCACCTTCATGTGGGCGTTTGGTTTACCTTGAGGGCGGCGCACTGACATATAACGGTCCGTACGACATGGACATTCTCCAAGAGTGGGATGATCGGTTTGCGCGTGAGGAATCGCCTTGTAACGACGATGGGGGAGAGTGTTTATGGGCGCGTCCATGGTAGCCACGTGGCTACTCGCCGCTTTGGGTTCAGGCGTGGCGTGCGGACTCCTTGGCGTTTACCTTGTTGGCTTGGAGCTCTCGTTTCTGGGGATAGCGATGGCACATGCCGCCTTAGCCGGAGCGGTGGTTGCCCACTTTCTGCATTTGCCAGTCGAGCTGACAGCTGGTGCCGCTTCGTGGGCGGTGGGCCTGGCGCTTGCTCGCCTCGCCTATTCTTCCGCTCGGAGCAGTTTAGGAGCGCTGAGCAGCATATTTCTCTCGTTGAGCATGGGAATAGCATTCTTGGGCATTGGGATGGCCCAAGGCGAAGCGACGATGCTCCAGGGCCTGCTGTGGGGAAACATCTTGTTCGTGCGGCCATGGCAAGCTGGCGCATTACTTCTCATCGCTCTTGCGGTGGCAGTTTTCATTGCGCTTTCCGGACGCCTTCTCGACGCGCTGATTTTCGCGCGCAGAAACGAAGCTCAGCCATTTGATCCCCGCTACGTCATGGTTGCTTTCATGACCCTGGCCTCCTTGACAATCACACTCAACATTAACTTTGTGGGGGGGCTCCTCATTTACGCATTGCTCACTAATCCTGCGGCAGCTGCCTACGAATTCGCCGAAAACATGACTGCTCTACGCCTTTGGTCAATGCTATTGGGTGTTCTTGCCACTTGTGGAGGATTGGCAATTTCGTGGTGGTTCGACCTACCGACCGGTGCATGCGTTGTAATTCTTTCCGCCCTCATCTATAGCCTCGCCCTTTTGCCACGTCTGCGCTCCCAGCGTTGTCCGGTGCGCTCCGCTTCCCAATCCTGACTTTTACGAATGGCCGGAGGCCAACGGAAACGTGCTCCTTTCGAACAAAGCGCACACGAACCGCCACGCAAAACGCATCAACCTCTTCGCCGTTGGATCTTTACTTGCCCTCACGTGCCCACGTGGGTCCGCACTTGTTCATCGATCTATAACCGTGATACCCGTGGCCGAATGAAGCTCTATGAGTGTCGGTGTGTAATCACGTTGGCTAAACTCATTTAGCCAGATTTAGCCAGAAAGGCGTAGCGATGCGGGTTCTACTCACTAACGACGATGGAATCGAAGCCCCAGGATTATGGGCACTTCATAACGAGTTCATTAACTTTGCCGACGTGACCGTTGTGGCTCCATCGTCCGAGCGCAGTGCCATTGGACACGCCATTACCGTGTTTAATGAAATAACACTTCGTCAGCATGCCCACGAACATGGTCATCAGGTATTCTCGATTGATGGCACTCCCGCCGATTGTGTGAAAATGGCTCTAACCTTGTTAATGAAGGACAACCCTCCTGATGTGGTCATTTCAGGGATCAATCGGGGGCAGAATACAGGCACAAGCATCATCTACTCGGGTACCGTTGCAGCGGCTCTCGAAGCCACAATGAATGGAGTAAAAGCCATAGCTCTTTCGCTTGCTATCCGCGCAAAGTCTGAAAGTGACGGCCAGGTAGGGACTCTTAAAGACGTAGCTCGAACTTCCGCCGACTACTCTTTTGCGGCCCGTTTCGCGGCTAAGCTGAGTCAAATTGTCGTAAAGCGCGGATTGCCGCAGGGTGTTTTACTCAACGTAAACGTCCCTGCTGTCCCTGAAGAAGAGATTCGTGGTATCGTTGTCGCTCGGATGGGGCACTCAGTGTTTGTGGACGAATTTAAGGCTGTAGGTGAACGCGCGGGGGTTATCGCCTATCGCAATGTGGGTGATCGTCTCATTCATTCGGAAGGAGGCGAGGACTGGGATGATCTCGTCCTGCGCGAAAACAAGATTGCGATTACACCGCTCCACTACGATCTAACCCATCATCACTTTCTGGACGAACTAAGAAAGTGGGTTGAAGCCGAAGACCTCATCGCTAAAGAAATCGGCGAAGAAGTTGCCCAGGAGCTCTCCCAGGAACTCGATGCTGAAATACGTTCCTAACGCTTGCGGGCAAGTTTTACGATCCACTCAGCAATTTCCATCGCACCGTTACAGACAACGGGTTTCGGTCGTAGTTCGTAAGCTCGCTCAAGAGCTTTTTGCCATCGACACTTTACAAAGTCGCGGGTCGTGAGACGTATTCCTCCTCCCCAAAGGTCCATGCCGCGTCGAAGGGCATAGTACTCGGAAAACTCACAACGGGGATAATAAATCACCGGTACACCGTTTGCCATACACTCGCTCAAGGTGCCGTAACCAGGTTTTGCTATCACAACATCAACCGACGCAACAACGTCCTCGAACTTCCACTGCGCGCCATTGAGCTGGAGGAGGGGAGGAGCGCAAGAATCGAAACTTAGGAAAGCGACATCAGTAAATCGTTTTGCTCTTTCGAGTTGCAGTTCTCCAAACCCCCATTTCCCGAGGTAGGTTAGCACGAGTCTCGTGGACGGCGAAAGTTCGAGTTCGCGGAGAAGCTCGCCACGGCGGTTCCTGCCGAGCCGTGCAATGGGCGAGACGTCATACCACACTCGAAATTGTGGCATGCGCAGGGCAAATCCAGGGCGCAGCAGCAACGATGCTGTGGAGTACTCGTGTGCAAGCTCACGCAAAAAATGCTCTCGCCTTCGGTGACCTTGCGCTGCGCGCCGAAACACTTCCACCCAGGTGAAATTCGCCACACACACCGACGGAATCTGCGCCATCTTCGCCGCGACTAGCGGTGTGGGGGGGATGTCGCATACGACAATGTCTATTTGCTCGCGTCGTAGAAAATCCACTTCCTCATCAAGTCGTTCAAGGCTCTCAGCATGAATCGCCATGGCGACTTCGAACGTACGACGCCAGTCAATTTCCATGTTGGAAGCTTGCCATGCCCCAAAATCATACGCTTTTGCAGTCACACGAAGCTCGCGCCCGCTCTCGCGTCTGAGAAAATCTGCTGACGCCATTGTTTTAACGTGAACAGTTGCCTGGCATGGCAGGGCGGCAATGATTTGTGCGGCACGTGTGGCGTGACCAAAACCGTGACTCGAAATATAATATGCCACCCGCAGCGCACGACTTTTGTCGCACTTTAGTCTGCGACTAGAAGCTGCGTCTTGAATATCCATGACTGGCTGCTTAACCATTTTTATCATCTACAGCGAAAGGGCAACGGTCCATGGTCAAGGACGACGCCGCTCTTATCCTCTCCCTCATGTCAGGGACAAGTGTGGACTCCGTCGACGCGGCGCTGTGTTGCGTCTGGGAACGCAGCGGCAAGATCAGTGCGCAGCTGATCGGATTTCATGAGCATCCCTATCCACCTGACACTCGCCGCCGTCTCCTCAATCTCATGCGCGACACACAAGGAGCGCTCCAATTAACATGCTCACTAAATTATGAACTCGCTCATCTGTTTGCGGATTCTGCACTTAGTTTATTGGGTGCCCTGGGATATTCGTCCAATCAGCTATCCGCGGTCGCATCTCATGGGCAAACGGTCTATCACTTGCCGCCACCCACAAATTCAAATGAGTTGTTTCCTTCCACGCTTCAAATCGGTGAGCCGGCCGTGATCGCCTTGCGTGTCGGTGCGCCGACGATTGCAAACTTCCGCAGTGCGGACATGGCTGCTGGCGGGCAAGGGGCACCACTAGTACCTTTCGCCGACTATCATCTTTTCAGCCGCAGGCATGAAACGATCGTTGTCCAAAACATTGGCGGAATCGCTAACTGCACCGTCCTGCCCGAAGGCGCCTCGCTTGACGATGTTGTCGCCTTTGATACTGGCCCCGGCAACGTACTGATTGACCTGCTTGTGGCACGCTTCTTCGGCGGCAGCGCCTACGATAATGATGGAGTCATTGCTGCTTCTGGCCAAGTTCTGGAGCCGTTGCTCGCAGAATGGATGAACCACCCTTTTATCCATTTGCCGCCGCCCAAATCAACAGGGCGCGAGGTCTTTGGTCCCGAAATGATCGAAGATGCCATCCGCAGATTTCCAACCGCTTCCCCTGCTGATCTAGTTGCCACCGCCACGCGTTTCACTGCACGATCCATTGCTTGGAATTTGCGAGAGTTTGTTTGCCCTCGAGTACCACCAATTGCCACAGTCTATCTCGCAGGCGGAGGTGCTTATAACACCACCTTGCGGAGATTCTTAGCTGATGAACTGCGAGACATTTTTGGTCAGCGGCCTCCCAGAGTGGCCACCATTGATGAGCTGGGTATTCCATCGAAAGCGCGCGAGTGTGTTGCATTCGCAATCTTAGGCTATGCACGCCTGCACAAAATACCAGCGAATGTCCCTACTGTAACAGGGGCATCACGAAAAGTGCTTCTCGGCGTGATTTATGAGGCCGTTTGATAGTCTCCTTGCTGTTATTCCGCTCTGTTGGGTCGAAACAACAGCTTGATTATGCCAAAGTCTTCGTGATGTCCTGGCGCTTGCAATCACGAAAGGAACCGGAACCGTGGTGGCAAAATCGAAAAACACGTCTCAGCGACACAAACGGCGTCGCATTCTTGTGCTCAACGGGCCCAATCTCAATTTGCTCGGGCAGCGAGAAGTTGGAATTTATGGAAACCAAACATTGGCCCAAATCGAGCAAGAAGTCCGCGAAGAAGCTGAGGCATTAGGCATCGACGTTGATTTTCTTCAAAGCAATTCAGAAGGCACACTCGTTGATCTCATCCAGCAAGCGCGCGAGCGTTATGACGCTGTGGTTTTTAACCCAGCTGCCTACACTCACACTAGTGTAGCGCTCCGTGATGCGATTGCTGCCATAGCGCCGTTGCCAGTCATCGAGATACACCTTTCAAATGTTTACGCACGTCCCGAGGAATTTCGCCACAAGAGTTTAATTGCACCCGTGTGCGCCGGGCAGATTTCGGGCTTTGGAGCCGGAAGCTACCGCCTCGGTCTGCGGGCCGCGTCGTACATTCTCGAGCGCAAGTAAGTGGCGCTTTAACTGCTGCAGATTTGTCCGCGCCGGGAGGCAATTCTCACTCGAGCGTTTCGTAAACAAGCGGTGGTGGTTCTACCGGCTCTTCGCTAAAGTGAAATGCCTTCGAAAGTCGCGCGACACATTCGTCGAGACCGCGTCCTTTGCGATGGACGATCCGAACGATCGGTTCGCCCTGTTTTACCGGGTTGCCAATCTTTGCACGCATTTCGAGGCCTACGCCGTGGTCAATTGCATCGGTAGTTTTATTTCGTCCTCCCCCAAGGACGACTGCGGCATTCCCGAGCTCACGGCAGTTCACCGACGCAAGGTAACCTGACGACGGAGCCGCGAAAAATGTTTCGTCCGGTGCAACATTGAGCAGTCCTGCATTCTCCACAACCCTTGGGTCGCCGCCCTGCGCTTCTATTAACTGCTGGAACTTCTCGAGTGCCTTCCCGCTATCCAAAACATTTTTCGCGTAGTTGTAAGCTTCTTCGCGCGAGGGGGACACTTTACCCAAGACTAACATTTCCGCTGTCAGCCGCAGGGTCAGTTCCCGAACGTCCGGCGGCCCGTCCCCCTTGAGACAGGATAGAGATTCGATGACCTCCAGCGAATTCCCGATCCACCTCCCAAGGGGTTGGTTCATATCAGTAATGAGAGCGTGCACCGGCCGATCCATCGCTTTTCCCACGCCAATTAAGCCCTCCGCTAACGCGCGTGATCTTTCAATGGTCGGCATAAATGCTCCCGTTCCCGTCTTCACATCCATCACGAAAGCGCGAGCCCCCGATGCGATTTTCTTCGACATGATAGAGGCGCAAATCAGCGGAATTGATTCCACAGTTCCGGTGACGTCGCGCAGCGCATAGAGGCGCTTGTCGGCTGGAACGAACGTCTCCGTCTGTCCTGCCATCACAACCCCGATTCGTTCCAACTGCGCCAAAAACTGCTCGCGCGTTAGATTGACGTTGAATCCCGGTATGGACTCCAACTTGTCCAGAGTACCCCCAGTATGGCCTAAACCGCGGCCGCTCACCATCGGGACAGCGAGGCCGCAGGCAGCGGCCAGCGGCGCAAGCGGCAGAGAAATCTTGTCGCCAACTCCACCCGTACTGTGCTTATCCACCGGAAAACCATACGCCAGAGAGCTCAGGTCAAATACTTCACCACTATGGATCATTTGCCGCGTGAGCTCGGCCGTCTCTTCGAAAGTCATTCCTTGAAAGAAAATTGCCATGAGCAGTGCGGATGTTTGGTAGTCCGGGATCTCGTCGCGAAGGTAATGCTCAATAAAGAACGCTATCTCCCCGTCAGAAAGTACGCCACCGTCGCGTTTCTTAATGATGATGTCCACTGCTCGCATAATCAATTACCTTCCACAAAATCTGAATCGCCGAGTAGAACTCGTGAGCGTGATGAGCGCAAGTATGAAAGTAAGAGGTTCCGCCCAAGAGCTCACGTTAGGCCTGTGAATCTCCCTTCAGCATGCTATCAGTGTCTTCGATGGCGAACAGAATCTCTGCTTTTCCGTCAGCAAGTTGAGACCGTAATTTTACGACATCCTCGTCTCCCTCGCTTGCTGCAGTTTGAAAAAAGTGATACGAGCATGCCGTGACGTGGTAAAGCCCGGGTAGCCATAAATAGCCCATACCGGGAAAACGATAAGTAGCAGCGGCGGCGCCGTCGGTACTAACAAAGTTCTCAAACACCTCGAAAAGATAGAGGTCTTCGGATTCATCGGCGATGTCATACCACACTGCCAATAGGAGGCGTCCATACTCAGCTCGAGCTGTTTGATATTGTATCAAGTTAATAAGATTGCGACGAGCCGTCTGCTTGTCAATCGGCATGTGGATCCTATCTGTCAATTAAGATGTTCTATTTGTCTTGTAAAGCCAAGGGAACACCGTTTTCGATCGCTTTCCAGTCTAGGCGGTTCGGAGCGACAGAAGAAAGAACAACGGTCGTTACATTCTCGACAGTCTGGAAGCTGTGCTCACCAGCCGCCAAATGCACACAGCAAGTGGTCAAGGTGCCATTGACGAGCACTTTGACGTGGCCATTTCCCGGTTGTTGAGCTATCCAGTAGCGGCGAGGGACCTGAATAGCGACCGTTGTGGGCTGGTCCGTTGCCTGCACGACCTTGCCAGCGGCCAGCAAAACTCGCCTCTTTCCGAACGATGTGGCCGCTACGGGAAGATAGTTTTTCCTAAAAAACTCCAGATCGCGCCGAGGCAAGGTACGAAGCCGCGGATCTACGGAAACAAAGCGCACGCGCTTCTCCATTAGCGCTTCTGGAATGTCAAACGACGCTTTGCCTTTCGCGTATTGTTCGCGCAAATAATTGACGAGGACATGTGCCGGAAGTGGAAATGGCCGAAACAGAGGAGGCCCCTCGCCGCTGAGAACATATTCGTCAGGCGGCACCCGAATGGCGAGCCTGTTTATTTCCACAATCTGTTTCTTCAAATGGCCTCGTACATCGTCGCTGTGCCGGGCGTGCCAGATACTATGGCATCCAATGATGAGCAAGACAAACGCCCACAGGTGTTGACGACGTTCCCATACTTTTCTCAGATGTGAGAGTTCCCGGTTGAGCAGGCTGCTTAGGACCCCAACGCAGAGGACTGCCACCACAGGGTGTAGCGGAAGCAGCGACTGTCGGTTTCTTGTCGGAAGAAGGAAAAAATAATAAATCAGAAACAGCAACACAGGAGCCCACAACCACAGTATTCCACGCGCTTGCGGTCGCTTGCGAAGCACCGCATTCAACCCGCTGGCGACACCTATTAACGCACTTCCCATCCAAAAAGGATGCTCCTTACAGGCCCCCAGGAAAGGTCGGAGAGATAGTGAGTGGGATCTCGACACTGATTCGACGATAACAAGGCGGAAGAAACTGTTCCAAAGCTGCGCAGCGTCCAGCCAGCCCACGATCAAGGTGGTTGTCGCTACAATCCCGGCGCAGCAAGTCAGGAGCGACGGCCACATGCATTTCCGACGCACCATGGCTTCTGAGCAAATAACTAAAAAGCCTGCTCCGCTAACAAAAACACCCTTGGGTGTGAACCAAAGCGTGAGTCCCCACGCCAGTCCCGCGAGAAAATACGCAACATTCCGTCGATGGCGCAAGCCATATAGGCACAGGGCTAACCCCGTAGCCCACAATACCGTTACCAAGTTATCGCCCCTCACCTCGTGGGATTTTTCTACGTACATTGGAGCGGCAAGCAGCAACGCTGCTGCAATCCGGCCGCTATATCGATACTGCGGAAAAGCCACGCGAGCGACGCATGCCGTTGCAATCGCGGTGAGAACTGTCAGGCCGTACGTCAGTATGCGAAATAATACGATGATTTCGTGAACCGCAGGCCAAAAATAAAAAGGTATGGCGAACACATAGTTTGCCGCAGGACCGTGATTGTCCCAGAAATCTACGTACGGCCGAAGCCCGCGATAAACATCCCAGCCGTTCGCAATGAACTGATATTCGTCCAAGTCGATACTTCCAGAAAGAGCGGCAACTAAGTGAACTACCAAACCAACGCCGAGCAGGATTAATGCCGCCAGTCCATTCGCGGAGGCGCCTAGCGACCTAGGGACTATTGTAAATCTGTAGGGCATGTGTAATCTTGCTGCCATCTGGGGTCCGAGATGACTTCCCGTTGGACTTCTATTTATGTGCCCTGGACAATTGTTTAGTTAACTTCATTGACCTGGCCGAATGAACTCAGGAAGACCGAGAAACGAAGGAGTCAACCCATGTCAACGGACCTTACACCTACCCGCCTCTTTGAGAGGGTACGCGCCTTTATGCCCGCACGTATTATTCTGTCTGCTCATGAGCTCGGCGTTTTCGGCAGTCTTAAAGATGGGTCACTTAAAGCTTCTGAACTTGCCGCAAAACTTTCGTGCAGTGAGCGTGGGATGGAGCGACTTCTGGCTGCTCTTGTGACGCTGGGTTTGGTAACTAAGCAAGATGAAAAGTTCTCGCTGACCGAGGTCGCACGTCGTGCCTTGGTGCCAGAAAGTCCTGAATTTCTCGCCGGGTTGGATCATGCCAATCAAATGTGGGACACATGGACCACTCTTACCGAAGCTGTGCGCCGTGGCGGAAAGGTTGACGCTTCCTCGTTTGCGGACCGGGATATAAGCTATTTTCGGAAATTCATTAGCGCCATGCACGCTCATGCTTCCTCACGAGCCGACGAAGTTGTCTCCCTCCTGGAACTCACCAACGTGCAGCGTGTTCTCGATGTGGGCGGTGGATCTGGTGCGTACGCAGCAGCCTTTGCACGTCGTTTGCCGAACGCGGAGGTCATTCTTTTTGACCTACCCCAAGTGGTGAATTTAGCGCCCGAATTCCTTTCCCGTTACCCCGGCGGCCAACGGGTCAAATGTGTGGCGGGCAACATGCTAACTGACGAACTTCCTGCCCCAACGGACTTCATTTGGTTATCTGCAATCATCCACATGTTTTCCCCCGACGAAAATCGGCTTCTTCTCAAACGGTGTGCTCAGGCCCTTGCGCCTCACGGACGCATCGCGATTCTTGATTTTGTCATGGATGAGGATCGGCTTCATCCGTCCGCTGGCACAATTTTCGCCCTGAACATGCTTGTTGCGCGTGAATGGGGCGACACTTACACGCAACGCGAAATCACCGAATGGCTGCACGCGGCCGGCTTTGGCGCCATATCGCGAGTCGACACTTCATTCGAGCAAACTATCATCATGGCAACGAAACACGCCACTTAGCATCACGCATGGGTGACGCCTTAGTCTCGTTCACCCAAATCTTTCCAGCGAAACGGAATGTCGTGTTCGAGACCAAGGATATCTAGTACTTTAAGAGCGATGTGGCGGATAAGCTGGTCAATGGTTTCTGGGCGATGATAAAATCCCGGTGACGCCGGCAAAACTATAGCACCTGCCTCAGTAACGGCTACCATCGCTCGTAAATGGATCAAGTTGAGCGGCGTCTCTCTCGGCACCAGAACAAGGCGCCGTCGTTCCTTAAGGCATGCGTCGGCGGCGCGTGTTATCAGCGAGCTACCTGTGCCGCTCGCCAGGGTGGCGAGCGTTTTCATTGAGCACGGACATATCACCATTCCTCGAGATCGAAAAGTCCCGCTTGCAGGACCAGCGGCCAAATCCGTGTCATCGTATAGGATCACCCGCCCACGTGGAATTCGCCTTCCCAGAAACGCTTCCGGGTCAAAAGCTCCTGTGACAAAAGGCATTCCCAGCTCTTCCTGCATAACCAGACGCGCAGCCTGACTCACAATGAGATGAATCTCGAGATCGAGTTTCAACAGCTCTTCCAGCAAAACCTTACCGTAGATCACACCGCTTGCGCCGGTGATACCCATGATGACTCGCGCAGGATTCATACATACTCCGTTCAGCAAAAATAAGATAGCAAATTATTGTCTAGACTACGGGCTCTTGGTTGTTATTTCTGGCGCGATTGGCGTGATTTCCCTAATGGCCACAGCAGCGTCGGTGTCACGTGCCGCCAACAAACGCACGAAGCGGCATGGCCTCGCCAGGACAACCTCTGTTACAGCTCCCTGGGTGATGCCAACAGGGTCCCATTGTGCTCCGTTTTTGGAGGTCTCAATCTCGAGACGCGGATAGAAAATCTGTTTCCATTTCTCCACACCGATCATACTTATTCTAAGCATTGTCCGAGTCACGAGTGTGTCCCGAAAGTCCACGGCAAGATAATCGCCACTTTTCCATGAATTGCGCGAGCGATACGCTGTTGCCGAATCGCCGTCAATGGCATGCTCGCCGAAGCATCCGCTCACCGATGGTGGTGCAGCAAGAAGGCGCGGAAGCGTTGGCGATGTCTCTTGCGTCCACTTCGAATGAAAAGTCTGCTGTATCTGCGCGAAAATCTCGTCGGCGATGTTGCCAGGGAAAACGGTGAAGTCGTCGCGCAGCAGCCTCTCCCACTCAGGAGAGCCCATGGCTGGCGCAGTGACCGGAGTGTCGACGGCTGCAAGTCCTTTGCGCAATGCCTCACGCAGGGCTGCTGCCTCGGTACTCGTGCTTGGTAACTCAGCCAGCCTGATGGCTGTCTGGAGGTTGCGCACATGGAGTCGCAGTCGCTTAAGGCTAGGCCGCAGTTCCTCGAACAAACGCCGGTTGGTCAGCGTTCGCTCGAGATTGGGTTCAAGCTCGAGAAGCTGTTGGAGATACTCGCGCAAACTTCCTACAGTCGCCGGCGTAGGGTTCTCGAAATAATCGGCCACAAGGGTACACAGAACCCGTGCTTCATCGCGCGTCAGAAACGACCCCATCATGAGATCGCTCAGCCGAAGTAAGTAAGGGTACGCGCGATTTCCCCCAATACGCTGTAACGCCCGTCTCCAGCTGTTTTCTGGATTGTAGGTCTCAGGTGAACGGTAAAAATCAGCAATGGTCATCAGAGGAATCTTCGACAGCTCGGATTCGTTCATCGGGTTCGACCAATAGCCTGCAACATTCAGTCCCATCAACGGCGTACGGTGTCGGATCGGACCTAGGTAAATGTGACCTTCGTCGTAATCGTTCACCGGATAATTGTCCCAGATGAAAGGCTTGCGCCCCAGAACTGTTCGGATTCGCAACAGGTCTGGCGCATCAATAGTTGGCGAGCATACACCACGTCCCGTCCAAATGATAGGGATATCAGGATGCAACTTGCTACCCAGTTCGGTCAGATACGGCGTAGGATCGGAATGGTAATATTCGGTAGGACACACAATAAGGGAGGCGTTAGAATTCCATTGCTTCAACTGGGCATAAACGTCGTTGGCTAGCTTGGCGTGGGCAGCAGCAAAGCTGGGGAATGCCTTTGCATCGGATTCGTGACGAAACGTGCTCGGTACGTCGTCGAAAAACAGCGCGAAACTCTGAACACCTGCTTTGTTGAGCAGTTCCAACTTCTTCAGCAGCAAAGCCAGGTCGGCCGGATTTGAGTACTCAATATCGAGTCCTGGACTTATAGCGAAGCAGAAAGTCACCTTTGCGCGCCGACAAGCCCGCACGAGTTCTAGCAGCTTTTGAAACTCAGCCTCCGGGTAGGGTTCGCGCCACTCTTTTCGATGGTAAGGATCGTCCTTCGGTGCGTAACAATAGGAGTTGAGTCCCATTTCCCCGAGAAAACGGATAATGGCGAGACGCTCTTCGTGCGTCCAAGGCCTTCCGTAGAATCCTTCCACTACCCCCACCGGCAAGGGCAAAGCTGCCGACTCCTTTTTATTCACAGCCCCATAGACTGCTGCCGATGCCCAAAGCGCGCACGCCAGCGCCACCACGACCATTCCACCTTTCATAAATCAGTTCCCTCTTCGCATTCTGATTTCCCTCACCCTGACTTTTTCGTTGTCTCAGGCGGTCTTTGCAAAGCAAATGCTGCTATGACCCAGCAACTACTCGCAAAAGTTTACCTTGTTGGGGCTGGCCCCGGCGATACGGGGCTCGTTACAAAAAGAGCTATGCAGCTGCTGTCCGAAGCCGACGTCATCATTTATGACCACCTAGCTAATCCTTCTCTCCTGAGTCTCTGCCGTGATGATGCCGAATTGATCTATGCTGGAAAGAAAGCCGGCGAGCACACGCTCCGTCAGGAGGAAATCAATGCCTTGCTTATTGAAAAAGTAAGAGCGGGGAAATCGGTCGTTCGGCTCAAGGGTGGCGATCCCTTCGTGTTCGGTCGGGGCGGCGAAGAGGCTTTGGCTCTTGTGCAGGCCGGCATTCCTTTTGAGGTAATTCCCGGAGTCACTTCTGCAGTTGCTGTGCCGGCTTACGCAGGAATTCCCGTCACCCATCGAGGGATTGCTTCAAGCGTTCACATTTTTACCGCCCATGAAGCCCTCGAGAAGGACGAA
>JANZZJ010000099.1 GCA_026419455.1 Candidatus Sumerlaeaceae bacterium
GTGGGCTCGGAGATGTGTATAAGAGACAGGCGATACAAAGATTGTTCTTCTCGTGCGTGATCCCGAGTGGGTATTTGCCTACTGGGAGCTTAACGATGAGACGCGGGCACGCTATGGTGTGCCTCGGTCGGGACAGGCAAAGCGTCTCGTACTGCGTGTTTACAATATCACTGGCCGCAAGTGGCCGGAGGAAAACGCGCAATACTTCTTTGATATCGACGTAGGGCCCTACGCCAACAATTGGTACATTCGCGTACCCGAATCCGATGCCGAGTGGGTGGCGGAGCTGGGCGTGTTTGAAGACAACGGAGAGTACGTTCCCATAGTTGCGTCGAATGCTGTGCGCACGCCGCGGAATGGCATGAGCTCCGAGACAGACGAACAGTGGATGGTGATCGAAGAAACTTTCCGCAAGATTTACGAATCGAGCGGCGGTCTGCGCATACGCGATGGATGGCGCGGCTCGGAGGAGCTATGGCGTCATATTCAGAAGCACGTGGCTCCTGCGTTGGCCGGTGGTGTTCAAATGGGCGGGAGCGCTGGCATCGCGGGCAGCGGTGGAGTGGCAGCGGTGAAGGTTCCGAGTGCGCAGAGTGCGTTTTGGCTGCAGGCGGAGACAGAGCTCATTCTCTATGGAGCCACGGAGCCGACGGCTCGCGTCACTGTAAATGAGGAGCCGGTGGCGTTGCGACCCGACGGCAGCTTCAGTCTTCGCTACGCCCTTCCTGATGGCACGCTCATTCTGACGGTGAAGGCCGTGAGCGCTGATGGACAGCATGAGCGGATGATTGTAAAAGAAATTCGGAAGTTGACACGTTAAGGCATCTTTTGATAAGTGGGAATGTTAAGCTAGCAGAGTACTAAAACTTTATCGTTGTCACGGGGGCCAACCATGACAGTGCACGAAGGCGAAAGGGCGCCCGATTTTACGTTGGTGGCGTCCAATGGGAAGACTTTTCGTCTCAGCGAACAGAGGGGAAAATGGCTTGTGCTTTATTTTTATCCTAAGGATGATACGCCAGGCTGTACGCGAGAGGCTTGCAGTTTCAGGGATCACATCAAACAGCTCGAGTCCTTGGGGGCTACGGTTGTCGGAATAAGCCCCGACGACTTACGTTCGCACGACCGGTTTATCACGAAGCACCAGTTGCCATTCTTACTTCTCAGCGATCCCGACCACGAGGTAGCGGAACTGTACGGTGTGTGGCGCGAGAAAAATATGTATGGGCGGAAAATCATGGGGATTCAGCGGTCCACGTTCCTCATTGATCCAGAGGGGCGCATCCACAAGGCGTGGACCAAGGTGAAAGTGGACCACCACGTGGACGAGGTTCTCGACGAGCTCAAACTAGTCGTGACGAAGTAACAGCCGCGGTTTTCCTTTGGAGGCTCCATTTGTGCAGAGGGCAAAAACGGGTGGAGCGTTTTTGCTTGCCGGTTAGGCTTGAAATCGAAGCGTGTCTTCCTCATGGGTAAAAAAGGTAACTACTCTGGAGGGAGCCGCCATGGCAAAAGTTGTGGTATTATTTCCGGTGCAAAACTCTGCGCCGCTAGCGCGCAAAACGCTTGAGGCGTTGAAGGCGCAAACACTGAGCGACTGGCAATGTTATCTTCTTGATCAGGGAGAAAAGGCCCAAGCGGTGCGAGAGTTGCTGGCCGCGGTTGGGGATGCACGCTTCGCAGCTGGTCCAGGTGGGCTGGTCACGTTGGCGAAGATGATGAATTGGGCCCTCGGCAACACGGAGGCATCCTACATCTTGCCGTTGCCCGAAGGGGTGATTTTGGAGCCACAAGCGCTTGAGAAATATGTGGCTCATTTGGAAGCCAATGCCCAGGCGGCAGTCGTTTACTCGAGCTACGCAGAGGTTAAGCCTGACGGCACGAAGCAAAAGGTTCAGCTTTATCCTCACGAAGGCTGTATCCATGAGCGTTTTGATTTCGGGTTTGTGAAATTCTACCGGGCCGCGTATCTTAAGAAAATAGGCGGTTTCCGCGAGGATCTCAAGCATGCCGCGGAGTACGACGTTGAGCTGAAGTTGGGCGACGATTACACGCTCGAACTGCTCGACGAGGTGCTTTACGTGGTGGAAGTTCCCGAGCAGGCTGAGGCAGCCCCTGGTGCGTTGCACTCGCCTGGCAAAGGCAAATATGGCGGCTTCTCGTACGTTTTCTATCCGCCCGATGTGGAGCAGGAAGTGACGTCAGTCTTTGAAGAGATGCTGAAGCGTCGAGGGGCTTACATTGATCATGAAACGGTTCCTGTCCCCTATCCGAAGGAGCCTTATCCTGTCATGGCCAGTGTGGTAATCCCAGTGCTCAATCGCGCAAAGTATATTGGCAATGCCATTGAGCGCTGTCTCGAGCAGACGTTCAAAGATTTTGAGGTGATCGTGGTGGATAACGGTTCGACCGATGGGACGGTGGAGATTGTTCAAGAGTATGCGAAGAAAGATCCGCGAGTGCGTTTGATTCGCGGTACGGGCAACTGCATCGCCTCAGCGCTCAATGACGGTATTCGTGCGGCGCGTGGCAAGTACATTTGCCAGCTGGATTCCGACGATGAGTACGTCCCCACAACTTTGGAGAAAATGATCGCTCATCTGGAATCGCACCCGAAGTGCGGTTTGGCCATCTCATACTATGAGCTTATGGACGAGAACCGGAACAAGATTCCGGGAATCGAGCCGGTGACACACAAGGGATACACGCGCAATCAGATTTTGCGCCGCGATGGTGCAGGAGCGCTGCGGGTTTTCCCGAAAGTGGTGCTGGAAGAGATGGGACTCTACGACGAGAAAAACTACGGCAATTTCGGAGAAGATTACGACATGGTGCTGAAGGTTGGCGAGAAGTACGACGTGGATCGAGTCCACGAGGTACTATATCGTTACCGCAGGCACTCGGATAACACCGATGTGACGCGTGACCCGTTGATGAAGATCCGCAACAAGAATAATGCGCGGTTGGCCGCATTGCGTCGGCGTCAGGAGATCAATCGCAAGTTGGGGAAACTGCCGGCGCACATTGCGGAGAAACTAGACCGCGAAAAGGCCACGGAACAGAAGCAGGCTTAAGCATAAGGCTGGCCTGCTAGCCTCGGAGCGCCCTGCGTTGCGGCACGAATAGGTTTCGACTGCTGCGCACCGTCCGACCCGAAAGGCGGTGCGCAGCTAATTTTTTGGGTTCTAAGCGCTACGTTTTTTCGTTTACCTTTTCCACTTCGCCTTGGCAGAAATCCACAAGTTTTTCATGCCATGTGGTGACATTTGGGAGGTAGCGGTATGCCTAACAAACCCAAGGCGCTGCAGCCTGGTGCACGGATTGCGATTGTGGCGCCAGCGAGTGCCCCCTACGATGAAACGCGTTACGGCCGCGGGCTAGAAGGCTTGCGGCGACTGGGTTTTGAACCTGTGGAGGCACCAAATGTGCGTGCGCGCAAAGGATTTCTTGCTGGTGAGGATAAGCAGCGCGCTGATGATTTGCATTGGGCGTTCAGCGATCCCACGATAGACGGGATCATTTGTTTGCGTGGGGGATACGGCGCCACCCGACTCTTGCCCCTGTTAGACCCGACGATTTTTCGCGAGAACCCAAAGGTGCTGGTGGGTTATAGCGACGTTACAGCACTGAATGTCTTTCTTTTGGAAAAGGCAAACCTTGTCTCTTTCTATGGTCCCATGGCCGCGGTGGAGTTCGCGTTGGGTCCCACTCCTTATACGGAAAAAAGTTTTCTTGGGATGCTCACACGGGCCGAGCCGTATGGCCCCCTTGGGCGTCCGGAGGGATGGACACTTACGGAAACCCTGCAGGGGGGCAGCGCCGAGGGCGAACTTGTGGGTGGGTGCTTGACGCTGTTCGAGGCGCTCGCGGGCACCCCTTGGCAGGTGAACTTGCGAGACCGGATCTTCTTCTTCGAGGACATAGATTCTGAACCCTATCAGCTGGACCGCACGCTGACGCATCTTCTTCAGGCAGGCATGCTGGAGGGTGTCCGTGGCGTGGCGGTTGGAGAATGTGTAGGATGCGAGCATGAGGAGGGACGCTCGCATTACGACAATTGCCAAACTTTGCGCGAAGTGCTTTATGAACGCTTGTCGCCGTTAGGGGTGCCCATTGTCTACGGGGTTCCGTTCGGCCACGGGAACGAAAAGGCGACGATTCCGCTCGGCGTACAGGCTCGGCTCGACGCCGACGCAGGGGAGCTTGTTATCTTAGAAAGTGCCGTGGCGAGTAGTGGCGAGCTATGCCCTCAGAGTGTCGACGGAGGAGAACGCGCATGAAATATTTCGGGATTTTCATTAGGTGGTTGCTGACGATGAACACTGTGTGGGGCCTCATGATTATCAGCTCCTTCTTTCTCACGGTTTATCGGCAGTACTCACCCAAAGTGGTGCTGACGAATGCGAGCGATTGGCGCGAGGGGCCGAACCGCGTCGCTATCCGTCTTGGGAGCGGAGAGAAGACGGAGGAGATTGTGACGCGGGTAATTTGTCGCGGGAGTGTCTTTGACGTGGAAACATCGTCTTCCCTTGAGGGGACTGCGGAAGCGGCTAAGTCGGGGGCGGGTCAAGAAGAGCCCAAGGCAACGGTACTGCGTGTGGAATCTCGACAAGGCGACACGCTCGCGCTTGTGTGGCAATCTTACGAGGCAGGGGACTATGTGGTTAGCATCAACGACAAGCCCGTGGGCAAGGGCAAGTTGGTGAATCTCCAGGCACTGACGGATGCTGCACTAGAATACGCGAAGAAGGCCTTTGAGTTGGGATTGGGACTCGTGTCGACGATGGTGTTGTTTTTGGGGCTCATGAAAGTGGGTGAGGATGCCGGGCTTGTTCAGTTTGTGGCACGGCTAATGCGGCCCATCATCAGGCGTCTCTTTCCCGAAGTGCCTCCTGAGCACCCAGCAGTGGGTGCAATTATCATGAACTTTACCACAAGCTTGCTGGGGCTAGGAAATGCAGCAACGCCCTTCGGGCTCAAGGCCATGAATGAGCTGCAGTCGCTCAATCCTCATAAGAGTGTGGCTTCCAATCCTATGGTCGTGTTGCTTGGCTGGAACACAGCCGGATTTGCCATTATTCCAACCAGCATGCTGGCAGTGCGCAAGGCGGCGGGGTGTGCAGATGTGATGCAAATC
>JANZZJ010000027.1 GCA_026419455.1 Candidatus Sumerlaeaceae bacterium
GGTACCCACAGCGAGCCCCATTGCCACCAAAAGGGTGGACATCAGGGTCATCAGGATCGCCGATCGGCGCTTGTTAGCCCGAATTTGGTCCCACACGGTTGAGCCGGATAGCCTCTGTCGTTGCCGGGTTCACTGCTTAAGGCGTAAACTTCACGCGAGGTGCCTCGCGCTGCGCTTCGTCCTGCACCTCAAAGAAATCGCGTCGGCTAAAGCCAAACATATTTGCTACGATGTTTGCGGGGAACTGCTGGATACGAGCGTTGAAACGCATCACGCTGTCATTGTAGTACTGGCGCGCGAAAGCAATGCGGTTTTCTGTCGAGCTTAATTCTTCCTGCAGCGCCAGAAAGTTCTCGTTCGCCTTGAGGTTGGGATAGGCTTCTGCCAACGCAAAAATCGAACGAAGTGTGCTCGTAAGCATGTTCTCGGCTTGAGCCTTTTCTGCCACTCCCTGCGCCTGCATAGCGATGTTGCGCGCTTGGATAACCTTTTCCAACGTCTCCCGCTCATGCGCCGCGTAGCCTTTTACCGTCTCCACAAGGTTAGGGATTAGATCATAGCGGCGTTTCAATTGGACGTCTATCTGGGCCCACGCGTTATCCACCTCGACCCGCATGGCCACGAGGGCATTGTACGTGCCAATGACCCACAAAATCACTAGCACTAAAATGATGAGTAAAACTATGCCTGCCGTTCCCATGAAAACCTCCACCTGCTAGATTCGGCTTTCCCTAGACCTCAACATCCTGGATTCCAAAGACCTCTTTCAAGAAGGAAGCGATGCGTGTCATGGCGGCCGTGCCAACAAATTGTGCTTTCAGATAAGCCTCGAGCTCACCGCCGTCAAACCATATCCCATGATTCTGCGGACAAGCGTCGAGCCTGAGTTCATTACCATTAATCTGGCAAGCAACAAACTCCACCAATTTCCGGTCGCAACGCGGACACAATCGCTTATCTCTTTTTCCCGGGCGCATTTGCTTCACAGGGGGGATTATGGGGTCGCCCTCTGTAGCCTCCCCTCGCACAATTCGCTCCACTTCACCTCGGTCGAACCACGTGCCTCGGCAGTTTACGCAATAATCAATTTCGATATTGTCCCACTCCAACGTGACCAACGGTTTATCGCATGCAGGGCACACAGGAATATAGGCGTCCGCAAAGTCGCTTTTCTTTTTCTTGAACCACCCCATGACTATAAGTAAAAAAAGCCTAGCCCACTAGCAAAGGTCAAGCGGGAGAGTACTGAAATGGCCAACCGTTTCCTTATTGTCTCCATACTGATCTCCAACTTGTTCGTCATGGGGGCCTTCGCGCTTCATGCCAGAGAAACCACAGGAGGCAAGACGATGAAGCTCACGGTGACAAGCCCAGCTTTTAGTGAAGGCGGCCCAATCCCATCGAAATACACGTGCGACGGGCCCGATTTTTCGCCACCGCTCGAAATTAGACACATCCCCGATGGAACGAAAAGTCTCGCACTCATTAGCGACGATCCAGACGCTCCCCGCGGGACGTGGGTGCATTGGGTACTGTATGACTGGCCTCCAACCCAACCAGACCTACCGGAAAATTTGCCCAAAACTGGCGAGCTGAGCAATGGCGCTAAGCAGGGGACAAACGATTTTCGCCGACTTGGGTACGGAGGCCCTTGCCCACCGAGCGGAACGCACCGATACTTCTTTAAAGTCTATGCGCTCGACACTGTCTTAGGTAAACCCTCAGGCTTAACCAAAGCGCAGCTGGAAGCCGCAATGAAGGGGCATATTCTGGCGGAAGGAGTGCTCATGGGTCGCTACGCCCGTAAATGACCTTACAACTCATCCGGGTCCATACGTCGAATTGTAAAAAGCTCATGCTCTGGCATCTGCTCGCATTCACGCGACTGCTTTTCCAAATCGGTAACGCTTCCACGCGAAATCCGTTCAAGATACTTGGCCTGCGGGAGAAACACCAAAACCAGTTTGCGGTCCGAAGCGCGCCGCACGCTAACATGCGTTAACTCGGGGAGCGCTACCTCTGCCCACAGCAGATCAAGGCGTCCTTCGCTGTTCCCCGTGGCAACTGCCAGGCCATCTA
>JANZZJ010000178.1 GCA_026419455.1 Candidatus Sumerlaeaceae bacterium
TAATACAATATTAAATCCAATAATTCTTTTTATCTTGCATTCCCCAAATCGGCACTGCCATCCTTAACGTGCGTGGCAGGGGTGCTGCGCGTACGAAATCAATGACGACGGGAGGTATCGTGGCTATGAAGACATCACGAACGCTCACAATCGTCGGTGGGGCAACTATCTTCGCAGCAGTGGCATGGGCCCAGCAACCAATGTCTCTTTTATTCAAAGTTGAAGATGGCGGATCCTTGAGCTGGCTAAATGGGAACAATCAGACGCGCGGGATGACCTATAATCCGTTTACCGGCCATCTCCTGGTTGCCGATAACGATAGCGTCGCTGGAAACAAAATCCACGTCCTCGACGCCAGTTCTGGCGCTGAAATTGGGACCGGCATGAATAACACCGGTGTCGGCGGAGGTTCCGTAAACGTGGCCAAAGTGGGGGTGGCGGGGGACGGTAGGATCTACCTCTCGAACATTGCGACAGCGGGCGCAAACTTTAGGCTTTATGCATACGCCGACGAGACCGCGGCGCCAACCGTAGCCTATGCAGAAACACCTGCAGCAAAACGGTGGGGAGATTCCATCGCAGTGATTGGCAGCGGAAATAACACAAAGATTCTGATGACGGGTTGGCAGAATCCCACAATTGCACTGCTAACGACCACCGATGGTGGTCAAACGTTCACGAAAATCGAAATCACGCCGGATGTCGCAATGCCCAATGCTTTAAACTTCGTCTCCTGGGATCCTTCAGGTACGGCGTTTTGGACACGAGCAGCTGCTGCATCTTCTGCCGATCAAACAACGTCGGTACTATACGCGCTGAGTGGTGCCAATGCTACGGCCGCGGGACAAAAAGCAGTGGCTGCCGGGCTCGGAGCTATGACTGTTGTGACTAAGGATGCCACAAAGCTAATGGGACTTGCTCCTGCTAACGTGAATGCTGGTAGCACCGATGTTAAAGGTGTTGTATGGAACGTGGACACCGATACGGCTTTCGCTACGACGGGATTGGGACTAGAAAAAACTGGCGGCGCTGTGGCCAACGGTAACGGCACGGGTGACGTTGCTATTGATACTGCGAATGGCCGCGTGTGGTTCCTTTACACTAATAACTCGATTTCAGGCTGGTTCCTGCCCTCCGGCACCACCGCTGCTGAGGACTGGAACCTCTTTCTCTGAACAGCTCGCGGGGTGAAACATTGACTCACGTGACTCGGGATCACGCCGAGCGTGTGAAACAAAGTTTTTAGTTCAGCATTTGGTTGCGGGAGTCACAGGTAAAACCGTGGCTCCCGCATTTGTTGTATTTGGCCGCAAGACATAGGCGGCACGGTAGGTCGCACTTGATTTTTTGATGACTGCCCATGACGAAGGATAGACCATGATGAATGAGGTTCAGTGCTTTTGCATTCGAGCTGAGGACGAATTTGCCCCCTGTGTGGATTATGTGGTGCGGACTTTTGGCCGCTGGTTGGGAATTCCGATTAAGTGCACCACCCTAGAAGCGATTTCTTCCCTTTCCCCCAGGGAAACACCGATTTGGACAATCGTATATGGGGCCGAGAACGAAATTAACGACCACATTGGCATTGTGTGTGATCGACTAAAACCTGTTGCAACGGTGGGTATCCATCGCTCCTCTTTTTTCGGGCCGTCTTTTTTGGTTTCTCCGGATCTACCTGAAACTGTGGAGAGTTTGCAGAGCGCAACAGCAGCTGAGGGTTTCATAAAGTACTGCGATCGCTTACGGCCGAAGGTAGCACTCGTGAAGCTCGATTTGGTGGCAGCGGCATTCTGGTTTCTGACACGTTACGAGGAATACGTGACAGAGACGCCAGAGACCCACAACCGTTTCCTGGCTTCATTCAGTATTGCCCCTAGCGAGATGTATGACCAACCTGTTGTGAATCGGTGGTTTGAGCAAATCGAACGGACGATAAATGAGTTGGTGGGCATCAAGGAGCCTGGATTGGCGCCAGCGAAAGCACGCATTGTGCTGACGCACGATGTTGATATGTTAAGGAAATATCGCGGGCTCATGGGGGTGCGGCGAACGATTGCTGCAATGATGCGAGGCGATGCGCGTGAAGCGACGAGTGAAATCCGAATGGCAAGTCTCGTTCTGGCTGGCTTGCGCCGAGATCCCTACGACAGTTTTGATGACATGTTTTCGTTGAAGGAGAGACTGGGAGCGCCTTCGACATTCTTCTTTATGGGAGGCGGGGATGCACCGCTCGACGGAGATTACTCCCTGGATGATCAAGCGGTACGTGAGCTTCTGATGCGGGTTGTGTCCGTAGGTGATGAAGTGGCACTGCATCCTTCGTACGATAGCCCCCGTTCTTCCGATAAAATGTTAGCAGAAATGCATGCCCTCGAGAAGGCGGCTGGACATGCTGTAATTGGAGCCCGGCAGCATTACCTTCGGTTTTCCCTACCGGAGACGTGGTACGTACAAGGGCAATGTGGCCTTCGTTATGATTCTTCCGTTGGGTTTGCGGATCGGGCAGGCTTCCGCTGCGGGTGGTCGGGATGCTTGCGTCCCTTTGATGTGGAGAAACGCATGGAATTGCCGATTATTGAGCTGCCACTTATCGCTATGGATATCTCCCTCGCTGTGTATGAAAAAATTCCGGCAGAAAGAGCTGTTGAACGGTTAGCACGCTTGCTGGATGCAAGCGAAACTCGAGGGGGCGGGTTCGTTTTCCTTTGGCACAACACTTTGCACGATCGGCGTGTTTATCCGGGCTATTGGGATACCGTTGAGTACTTCCTGTTTGCATCGGCAGGAACCGCGGAGTTTGTAACTGCAGGCCGCATGTGCGAAGAGTTTGAACTTCGTCTGGTCACAACCGGATAGGGAGACACGACTGGATGGCGCCGGACAAGCGCAGCTTTGAGGCTGCTGCGGAATCAAAGAGGGAAGGAATTAGTTGCGGTGTAACGGTAGCATCGCTGGCGAGTATACCGAACTTGCTCCTGTATGCAGCGTTGGCCGTCTATTGCCTAGTCGCGATATCTCACTGGAATGAGGGTTACATTGACTTCGGCGACGGCAACTACCTTTACATTAGCTGGCGCATGGCCAATGGAGCTGTGCTCTACAGGGATGTTTTAGCCCCGCAGCCTCCTATGCATTTTGTCACGGGGTGGATACTGGCTAAAACGGCGCAACTTCTGAATTTACCAACACTCCCCACTTTTCGTGCGTTTAGTGTGGTGCTGCACGCTTTAACTGCCTTTTTGGTGGCGCGTTTGACACGGCTTGCTGCTAGTGGATTGCTTTCGTCTTATCAGGCCACATGCGCGGCAACTTTAGGGGGGATTTTCTATCTTTTGCTTCCAATAGGTTTTTGGTGGTCTTCGGGGTTTCAAAGCGAACCGCTGGAGATCGTTTTCCTTTACGCTGCCCTTCTCATGTTGGTACACGGAAATTCGACAAAAACTGCGGTGGTTGGGGGAATCCTCGCGGCTTTAGCGACACTCACAAACATGACTGCCGCCCCGTATGCAGTGTTTTTCATGATCTACCTTGCGGTTCGAGAGCGTCATAAATTTGCTCCGTTTGTTAGCATGTTTTTTGCAGTTTGGGGTTCTATTACCGCGCTGTTAGAGTGGAAAACGGGCGCTTATTTGGAAAACGTGATCTTCAATCAGGTTGGAGCGTTTCCGCGGAAGGAGTTCCTGCCGCCAGGAGACAGTTTGTTCACTTACGCCTGGCATAAGATTACTAGCGAGGGTCGTGAT
>JANZZJ010000267.1 GCA_026419455.1 Candidatus Sumerlaeaceae bacterium
AGATGTGTATAAGAGACAGGGGGAGCACCCTCCGGCGTGCGCATCGGCAATAGGAACGAGTTCCGCGAATACGTAACCGTCCACAGAGCAGCTGAGGAAGGCCACTATACAACGATCGGGGACCAATGCTATTTCATGGGACTGTCACATGTTGCCCATGACGTGGTGGTCGGTAACGAAGTGATCGTTGCCAACGGAGCCCTCCTAGCTGGGCACGTGCAGGTGGGTAACAAAGTTTTCATTTCCGGAAACGTTGGCGTTCATCAGTTCTGTGCGATCGGTGACCTTGCGATGATCGGGGGGTTAGCGAAAATCGTTAAAGACATCCCACCCTACATGCTTGTGGACGGCCAATCACAAGTTTCGGGGATTAATGTAGTCGGCTTGCGGCGCGCAGGGCTGAACGCGAACGACCGCGAGAAAATACGACAAGCCTACAAGATCCTGTATCGAAGCGGCCTGAACGTTTCGCAGGCGGTTGAACGGTTGCAAGAAGAATTCGCTGGGTTTGAACCTGTCGAGAAAATCATCAATTTCATCAAGGCATCGAAGCGAGGCATTGCTTCGCACGCACCTTCCGTTGCCGAGTGAGATGCGCGAATGGCGCCTCCTTACGTCGTCGTGGTCATTGTCAACTATAACGGCGCAACTGTTTTAGAGGAATGTCTGCGTTCTCTCGAGAGGTCCACCTACAAGCACTACGACGTAATTGTGGTGGATAACGCTTCCACCGACAATTCCATCGCCATGGTAGAACGCGATTTCCCGGCCGTGCAATTGCTGACTCTGGACTCGAATACTGGTTTTGCAGGCGGGAACAATGCTGGTATTCAGGTGGCGATGGCTCGAGGTGCAGATTACATCTTTGTTCTCAATAACGACACGACCGTGCACGCAGACTGTATTGCGAAACTCGTGGAAAGGATTGAAGAGAGTCCGAAAATTGGCGCAGTCTCCCCCCTCATCCTATTTACTAATCCTGCCGATAGGATATGGTCCGCGGGTGGGAGCTACAATCTTTGGTACGGTACGGCACGGCACTTTGGGCTACGACGACGAGCCGAGTCTACGCGGTGGAAACAAGTACGGCCTATTTCCTTTGCAACCGGCTGCGCAGTTCTTTACCGCTGCGAAGCTTTGAAAGAAGTAGGCACATTTGACGAGTCGTTGTTCATGTACGCAGAGGACAGCGATCTTTCCTACCGGCTGCGAAAAGCAGGCTGGTTACTTGTTTTTGAGCCACAGGCTCTGGTCTGGCACAAGGAAGCATGGACCACCCAGCGTACTATCGGCAGGGAGTGGGGACTGCGACTATGCGTACGCAATATTTTGCGCGTCCACGCTAAGCATGCGCGCTGGTATCACAAATTAACTTTTTATCCGTGCTTTGTGTGGCGTTGGCTTGTCCTCGCAGGTACAAATGCCTTGCTCCATAAGCGCGTTGATGTAATTAAGGGAATTTACCAAGGGATCGCTGCCTATTGGCGGAACGAACAAGGAAAACCACAGTGAGATCTCGTCACTCTTTTAAGCCGCATTCATCTCAAAACGTCTTCGCTGAGTTTAAGCGTCGTTCTTTTGATTTTCTGCACAACCGTTCGCCGTGGCTACCTTATGGGGTTGTCTGCCTTTTTAGCGTGGCGATGTTTGGTCCATCGCTCCCCTATTTGAGTGCGGAGTTCCTTGGTCACTACGCCGCCGACATGAACATTGCCTATCGCCACTATCTCACCTTTGCCGTACGCTGGTTGCGCACTGGCATCATCGCTCAGTGGAATCCCCACATTTTTTGTGGGACGCAATTTTTGCCCAGCACATGCGCCACTATTCATCATCCACTTAACGCCCTTTTGCTATCAGCACTACCGTTGCCGTTTGCTGCAAATGCCATCATTATTCTTCACGTTATGCTTCTTGGCTGTGCTGTCTCCTATTGGAGTCGGACGCTCAGTCTTTCTCCACCTGCGGCAGCATTAGCGGGAGTGCTTGCCGTAAGCTCCAGTGCTGTGGTTGGACGTGTGTTTGCTGGTCACTTCACCATTGTTTCAACTTTGCCTTGGGCAATCTGGTTCCTTGCGTCCGTACACAAACTCATCCGGCAAGCGGGTAGAGGCTGGTTGGGAACTGGCATCCTGGGTGCGATAATGTTTCTTGGAGGACATTTACAGACGTCCTATTACGCTCTCCTGATGAGCGGCGTCGTTGCTGTAGCGACAATGGCAGAAATGCGAACCATTTCTCGTTTTGCCTCGTGGAAACGCGCTCTCACGGCTCTGGTAGGCGCCTGGGCGATTAGTATGGGTTTGGCGGCAATAGAATTGGTTCCGGTCGCGGAAGCTCTTCGTTACTCGGCACGAGTTTCTACGACTGACACCAGTTGGATAAGACGTTTTTCGCTACCAGTGGAGAATCTGGCCCTGCTTGTTCTTCCAAACGGCCTAGGCTCACCTTTGGAGTATATGGGGCGATGGTTTTGGTGGGAAGCCAGTCCCACGACGAGTGTAGCCGGAATTATTATGGCGCTCGGTGTTTTGCTCGCATTGCCCGAACGGAAAAAGGCTCTCATCGTGCCGCTTTCTGTGGTTGTAGTCGCTGCCTTTTTATCCATCGCACCTAATTGGCCAATGCTCAGCGATGTATTGAGGCTCCTCCCCGGCTGGAGTGCGCTGCGGGGGCATGCAAAAATTTTTGCGTACGCTCTCTGTGTACTTCCGATTTTAACTGCAAGCGGCGTTGAGGCATTTTTTGCCGACGACCAACGTGTACGCAAGGGTGTATGGGGTGCAAGTTTATTACTGGGGCTGGTCGCGTTGCTTGTTGCAGCAGGAGCTGGGGACTCCACCCTTCTTGCCTACGCTAAATCCGAAACTGTTCTTAAGGATCGTCTGTTTGGACCATCGCCGATGAGCGATACAGGCACACGCCTTGTGACATCGTCGCTCCACCGTGCTGCATGGCATACGGTTGTTGTTTGTTTCCTTCTGGTAGGCATAACGCTCCTCACACGTTTTCTTAGACAACGATATGTGCTTGCTCTTACAGCAATCCTCTTTGCTTTTGAGTCGTTTTTCTTGGCCGGAGGCGTCGCCAACAATCACTTTGTCCCAGAAGAAAACAAAGCACTTACCGATTTCGCGACTCAACTAGCTGCAAAAGCCGATATGAGCCGGGTTGAAGTTGTTCCTGACGGATTAGTTAATGCCGCGATGACTTACCGCCTTACCACGCCGGGCGGAAACGACGTCAATGTTTCGCAGTTCTTCGACAGCTTTGTGGCTGCGGCAGAGGGGATGCCCAGTGCAGAGCCCCACCTCCATGTTCGAGCCACATTCCCCAGCCCCCTGTGGGACTACGCCGCTTTGCGTTACTTGCTCATACCTAAGGAGCAGCGGGTACGTGAGGAGCTGGGCCTGAAGCAAGTAACTCAATTAGGAAACTACACCGTTTGGGAACGCGAGAGTGCCTATCCGTTTGCTCATGTTGCGCAAAAAATAACATGGATAGATGACAAAGAAGACGAGATCTTTAGGGTTCTCAGTAACCCCAACCTGAATCCCCTGCGAGATGGGACTTTCTTAATTGGGCGGCCACGATCAGTGGCGACTGATGCGCGAGTGACCACAAACACGGAAATTCCCATTTCGCGACCCAATCCCATGACACTAGTCATGCAAGTGCCGTTCTCGGGGGTAGTTGTCGTCGCGGAGGGATATTCTCCGCACTGGCGGGCCTATGACGAACGAGGCGAGGGACTTGCTATCTACCGTGCGAACGGAGCTTTCCTTGGCGTTGTGGTCGAGAAGCCAATGCGATTAACGCTTCAATATGTAAACCCGTTCTTCTTCTTTGGGCGGCTCATCAGTTTAGTCACATTAGGTTGTGCGCTGGTAATGGTCGTGTATTCCTCTGCTAAGACTCGGCCGCTTGCAGCAAGAAATCAGACCACGCAGAACAAATGAGCACTCAACCTATTTTCCACTTTTGGAAAGTTCCTGCAGGCGTCGCTTCGCCTGTGGCTGGCTCGGATCAATCTTCAAAACCTCCTCATACTCAGCAATCGCCCCACGCAAATCCCCCTGCTTGGCTAACAACTCCGCCAGGTTGAGGTGGGCAGGTATCAGTGCAGGATTGAGGGCAATGGCACGCCGAAAAGCCTTCTCCGCATTGGCAAGATCCCCACAGGCGCGATAAGCCATGCCCAGACTGTTATGTGCTGGCGCGTCTTCAGGTAGACCGTGAATCGCCGCTTTGAACGATTCCACAGCTTCGGCCGCCCGACCAAGTGCCAAATAGCCATGGCCACGAGCGAGAAAATTCTCAGCACAGTTTGGCTGAAGCTCGAGAGCCGCGGCCGCATAAAGCTTCACGTCGCTGCTGCGTCCCAGTTGCTCGTTCAGGATAATCAGGTTAGTGTACGCGGCCGCGTAATACGGATCCACGATCAAGATTCGCTCATACAAGTCGATTGCTTCCTTAGTGCGCCCCTGCTCGGCGTGTCGCGAAGCCAGGTTGTAAAGAGCGTGCACACAACCGGGAAAATGTCTCAGTTCATGTTGCCAAAGGCTGACCGAATCTTTCCAGTGCCTCGCCTGCAGGCCGGATGCTGTTGCCATGGCTCCAACCGCGAGGCTTAAACCAACCGCAAATAACCGCCGAGGCACCGCTGCGGTCATCAAGTGGCTGCTTAAGATTTTTCCTACGGCCATGCATGTGAGAATGCCGAGGCCCACCATCGAGCCGTAAAAGTATCTGTCAGCCACGACGGAAAAGTACTGGTAGATGAAAGGCACAAACCCGAGGACCGGCAAAACTGGCAGAAGGATGAACCCTACTGCCAGTGCACCCACACGGCTCCGTCCTACGAGAATGGCAACCCCAACGGCAACGGGAAGCTTGATCCAAACCGTCGGGTTGCCTAATACATCACTGACTTTTCTCGGATAAATGGGAAGTAGGGGCCATGGGACAATGAGCTTCTGAATGTAAAACCATAGGTTGTCTGCTGCAAGGAAGGGCCTCTTCCACAATGGTACAAGGAACGGTGCATCTCTTAGGTCCGACTGTGGAGCACGGTGCACCCAATAGGCAATCAGGGCCATAATGAACCACATAGCGACGGTCGCCCACACACGCCTGTCTTGAACCCTGAAATACCAAACAAGCAAAACAGCGAGTCCTGGCAAGATTACCGCTGTGGGTTTGCTGAGGAGAGAGCCGATGAACAGCACGGTTGCACCAGTGAGAAAAAGCAAGCCTCTCTGCTTGCCTCCCAAGCCGCGAAGGAACATGACGAGTGCTGTAAGGACAAGCGTCCACATCAGGAGATCTTTGCGCCCTGTTACCCACACGATCGGCTCAACCTGAATTGGGTGCAGTGCAAAAACCAAGGCACCCAACATAACCCCCCAGTTACGGTCTCGAAAAATTCGCCTAAGGATATAAAACGCACAAAGGGAACACCCCCAGTGCAAAAGGATATTGTTCAAATGCATGATCCCCGAGGACAGGCGAAAGAACGATGCCGTCACCTGCTCGGTGGACGCAGTGCTGCCAAGTCCCAGGAGGTACAAGATGAAATCCGCTAGCCAAAGTTCCAGAAAGTAGGTCGTGTACACTAACGGAACATAAAGACTGGCGTACGGGCCACACCACAGCCGCCAAAGTCCCTGAGCCGATAAGCTCAGCAGATACGGGTTCTCATAGACGTTTAGGTTATCATCCCAATCCACAAACTGGAAAAACAGCGACTGTCCGAAAACAATACCCAGCATTACCAGTAATAGCCATGGGAAGAACCGAACCAGTTTCTCCGGTGGCGAGTAATAGCCAGTTTGCCGTGTACCTCCGATCTTTTGCTCACTTGCTACTTCCTGAGATCGCAGCGATGATGGCCTGCCTTCGCGGCCTTTTTTGGTGTAGCGCCTTGTCATGGAACTTGGATCAATATTTGACCTGTGGAATTTACGATCTTTGCTTGACCGACAATCATCACGTAAACAAAAGGCAGACAGCATTTAGCAAACGGAAAGGCGGATAACGATTAAATATGCCCGGAATGAGCAAACAAGAGCTTAAGCACGACGAACTCGAGGATGTTTTTGATCGGTTGGCGTTATGGTATCACCGCAATGCCAAGTGGATCCAGTGGGTTGTTTTTGTCGCGCTAGTTCTTTTTATTGGTACGAGACTCTATCGTCAATACCAAGAGACGCGCTTCGCTCGCGCAACCGCCGAACTAGGAAAAGCTCAGAGTGCACTGGCGTCGGCCCTAATGGAAGCTAGTGAGAATAAGCGAAAGGAACTCTTTGCCACGGCAATCACTGAAGCCGAACGATTGGTTAAAGATTACGGCACGAGTTTTCATGGACGTGAAGCTCTCCTTTTACTTGGAAATGCCCACTATTACTATTCTCTGGCCCTCGCTAATCAAAAGTCAGAAGCTGCAGCAGAACGTAAAGCAGCACGTGAAGCGTTTGAGAAACTTCTCAGCGTTGCCAAAACGCCTGAAGAGAAAGCAGCTGCTTACCTCGGGCTTGGAAACGTATTAGAAAATGAGCTCTTCGCCACTCGCGATATGACATTGCTGAAGCAGGCAGCCGATTATTACAGCGAAGCAAAGAAGCTTGCTGCAGGTTCGTATCTGGCTGCGGAAGCAGATCTCGCCCTCGCCCGTATGTATCAACCGGTTTCGGACAAACGTGATGAAGCTGAACGCACTCTGAATGCAGTAATCAAGACACGTTCGGAAATGCGTGGTGCGCAGATGGCCGTCAGCGATAAGGAAACGAAGCAGCTGAAGTTCAAGTCCATTGAACCGGAAAAAGCACGCGAGCTCCAGAATTTTGAAAAACTAACGTATGCAGCCCAGGCGAAAGACTTGCTTGCCAGCTTGAAAGGCTTTGAGCCCGCAAAAGAAAAATAACACGAGCGCTCCCTTTCAAGGTTCTTGACTCGATTGTTTTCCGACTCGAGGGCTGGTACGGTGGAATTTTTCGCGAATAGGGACCATCGCGAAAGAATTGTGATTAAGGAATATCCAGTAAGGAGGAAGTTTACGATGGCAGATAAGTCAAATCGGCTCCCCGACAATGCACCGGGCAAGTGGTACGTTGATAACACGTGCATAGATTGCGATGCATGCCGTCAGGTGGCGCCGAACAACTTTAATCGGAACGAAGAGGCTGGTTATTCGTACGTAAGCAAACAGCCAGAGAACGACGAGGAACTCCAGCAGTGTCAGGAGGCCAAAGAGGCTTGTCCAGTGGAAGCCATTGGTGACGACGGCGAGTAACCGGCACAGTACGCCGTCAGAAAGTTTTTGCGTCGTTACCGCTGCGCCTGCCAATAAACGCAGGCGCAGCTTGGTTTTTTATTAAAGATGCGAAAGCGAAAGTGGGGACTCATGGACGCCAGACGCTGTTTCTTCTTGTTTACTTTTGCGGGTTTTGTCGCCATCGCTTTTGCCCAGCAGGAATCTCGTCCGTTCCCCACAATTTCGCCCAATCTCCTCCAACCTTCCACTCATTCCGAACTCATTAGATCGACCACAGAAACTCTCGAGAGCGTGCGCATTCAGATAAGTCAAAGACTTGAACAACTGCAGTCGCTGCGGTGTGAGATCGAAATGAGCAAAAAGCGCGATAAAAAGATAACCAGAAAAGTCTACTCCGGCCATCTCGTGATTGCGAGAGGCAAAGGTGGACGTGTCATCCTCTCGAGAAAGGGTGAAACGGAAGAGTACCTTGCTAATGCGCGCGAACTGTGGTCCTACGATCACAAGAAAAGGGAAGCCATCGTTCTTCCAGTGAATTCCCCTATTTTAGGATTCTTTGTCGCCGAAGCACTCAATTTCAATGCATTCCTCGCCATCGAAGAGAAAACCTTACAATTTTTGGGTTATCAAACCACGAATGGGGAGCTCTGCTGGGTGTTCGAGGGGAAGTCACCGTCGCGACTCCGACTTTTAGGAGTTCCAGTACGAAAATTAAGGGTTTGGGTATCTCCCAAGGACGGCCTACCCCGGGAAATTAAGATTCCCGAAGAAAAAGATCTTACAATTATTTTACGCAATTTGGAGCTCAACCAAGCTATAAAGCCCGATGAATTTGAGTGGAAGTCGCCCGAGGGAGTGAAAGTTAAAAATTTCACGCTTTAGACCAGCCAGGAAGCAATGATTATCGAAGTGCTCACACTATTCCCGGAAATGTTTGAAGGTGTCCTTGGCACGAGCATGCTTAAGCGCGCTCAAGAAAAAGGGCTTGTGAAGATTAAGGTACGGAACATTCGGGATTTTACGACTGACAGGCATCACGTGGCAGATGATGCACCTTACGGAGGCGGCCCGGGCATGGTGCTCAAACCTGAGCCCGTTGCGGCTGCAATCGAAACATGCTTGGCCGAGAACGCCCCCACGCCAATGTGTCGGGTGTATCTCACTCCCGACGGTGAATCTTGGTCGCAACAATTAGCTGAAGAATTCTCTCAACTTCCAGGATTGGTGCTCCTATGTGGGCATTATGAAGGAATCGATCAGCGAATCCGCGACCACTTCATTGATCGTGAAATCTCCATTGGTGATTACGTCCTAACTGGTGGAGAGATACCAGCGATGGTTATCATCGACTCGGTCGTCCGCCTACTCCCAGGTGTGCTGGGTAATGAGGAGAGTTCGCGAAACGACTCCTTTAGCGGGAATGGACTTTTGGATTATCCCCACTACACCCGGCCAGCAGACTTTCGAGGGCACAAGATTCCCGAGATTTTGCTCAGCGGGCACCATAAGAAAATTGAACAGTGGCGACGGCAGCGCTCCCTAGAAAAAACTTGGCGACGGCGCCCGGATCTGTTACACAAGCTTGAGCCGCTGCTTACGAAGGAGGACAAGGAATTCTTACGGGAACTTGCGTCGGGTCACCCCCCTGCTGACGCAGGTGGCGAATAAAGGCTCCCGTGAAAGGCGCCGCGAGCGAGAAGTTCAGCCTCGACGGCACGAATGACACGGTTTTTGTCGAGGGCCCACTCTGGGGCTAAGTGATATGGTTTGGGGGCCTGTCCGGACAGGCGGTGAACTAAGCACCTACTGGAAAGCCTTGCCACGCCCTGTGCGACTGCTGAGACGTAGTCGCCAAAGGACAAAATAGGAACATCCCCCTTGCGCCATAAAGCTGCCAGCGGAGCACGCGAATCAACATAGAGGTTATGAATTTTTATGCCGTCGGCATTCAGAGTGTTGACGAAATCAACCGTGGCCAGGAAGTCATCAATGCCATCGCCTGGCAACCCCACAATAACGTGGACCACCAGTTCAAGGTTTCGCTGTTTCACTAATTGCGCTGCACGTCGAAAATCCTCAACGCCCTCGGCCCTGTTCATGCGATCGAGGGTCGCCTGATTCACTGTTTGAACACCGATTTCCACCCAAACGCGACGGCTTCTCGACATATACGAGGCAAGTAAATCACAAACTTGCTCGTCCAAACAGTCAGCACGTGTACCGACACTTAAACCTATTACATCATCGCTGGCTAATGCCTGATCGTACAGGAAGCGGAGACGTTCGACAGGCGCATAAGTATTGGTGAACGCCTGAAAATAGGCAATAAACAGCTTGGCGCCATACCGCCGTTGGCACAAAGCTTTTTGGCGGGCTACCTGTTCCCCAACTGGGCGTGCTGCTAATATTTTTCCTGCACCGCTCCCGTCCGAATCGCAAAACAGACATCCCCCGAACGATTTTGAGCCGTCACGATTTGGGCAAGTGAAGCCGCCGTCGAGGCACAGTTTTTGCACGCGCTGTCCATAGCACTCGATCAGATGGTCGTGAAAATAGTTGATGGGTTTGGGAGTCATTGCCATGCGAAATATTTATGGTTTGCCATGGATACGCAGATTCGGTATGAGAAAATAACGTATAGAAGTGTAAAATGTTCGGTCACCGTCCGCCTGTGCGAAAGCTGATACCTGCAGAAAGCAGGGCATGTTAGATGTCGCGTTATCCTCTACTCCGTAATTTTTTCTATGTATTCCTCTTTATCGTACTGCTGCTAGTTTTCATGGCTGGCGTGGCAGCTGGGGCCTTTCTTGGCTATCTCGACAGTCTGCCCCCGCTAGAACCACTGCAAAACTACAACCCGCCCGAGGTGAGCAGAGTTTTTGATCGCACCGGAAATACTCAGCTGGCGGAACTTTTTAACGCGGAACGCCGAGAGTTCGTGCCGATCACAGAAATTCCTGAACACGTAAAAGAAGCCCTTATTGCCATCGAAGACGAGCGGTTTTATTCGCACTTTGGCGTGGATATTCGCGGAATCATCCGTGCGTTAAAGTCGAACCTGACGGGGGGGAAGGTTCAAGGCGCCAGCACACTGACGATGCAGGTGGCGCGAAACATTGTTTTGCAGGACCGGCGGCGGGTCTATTCCCGGAAACTGAAAGAGATTTTCACTGCTCTTCAGATTGAGCGTAATTTTTCCAAAGATCAAATTCTTGAGTTCTACCTCAACCACATGTTTTTCGGGGAACGCTCTAACGGCATCCAAGCTGCAGCGCGTACTTATTTTAATAAATCTGTTAAAGATTTAACTGTGCCTGAAGCTGCTCTCATTGCCGGACTCCTCAAAGCGCCAAGTTCACTTTCACCCATGCGCGATCCCGAACGAGCAAAAGAAAGACGTAACCTCGTGCTTGGTAACATGCGGCGGCTTGGGTTCATTAAAACGGACGAGGAATTCCAGCGTTATCTCAATGCCCCTGTAGAGCTCAACCCGGCCCAACGGGTTCGGGAAACAGCGCCTTACTTTGTAGACTATGTGCGCTACTGGCTCACACGGGAGAAATCCGCGGCCGATTCCGCCGAACTTAGTCAGAAAGGCTATACCATCATTGGGACGGTCGACCTCACCCTGCAAAAAATCTGCGAAGAAGAGCTAAGCAAGGGGCTCCGTGAGGTGGAGAAGGAAATAGAAAACCAGAAAGCCGCCCGATTCGACCAGGAGGCATCCGCGCTCGGACGTGTCAAGAAGGGGCAAGCAAGACTCGCACGCATCAAAGAAGTTCGGCCTGATTCCATCGTCGTCACGCTCCAAGGTTATACGGGTGAGGTGCCTTTGCCAAAGACTCTGCCCTACTTTGACCCAGCAGCTGTTATAAAGCCCGGCAAGCTCATTGACGTTTACATCCAGGATATCAACAAGGGCAAACTTGAGGCTTTCCTGTATGATAAGACTTACGTTCAAGGGGCGGCGGTATTACTAGATGTGCGTAGCGGAGAAATCCTCGCCCTCGTTGGAGGAAATGACTTCTTCGATAACGCAAATAATGGGCAATGGAACAGGGCCTACCTGGGGGGACGCCAGCCTGGATCCTGCTGGAAACCCTTGTTGTACGCCTCAGCAGTGGATATGCTGGATGCAAGCGGGAAGCCGCGCTTTACCCCAGCTAGCGTCATTCTTGATGAACCGCTGAGTTTTCCTGATGGGTACGCGCCGAAAAACTACGAGGGCAGGTTTTATGGGCCGACATGCTTGCAGGAAGCGTTGGTGAAATCACGCAATATCCCTACTATAAAGCTCTTCATGGAAATTGGCCCACGAAACGCTGTTCCCCTTTACCACCGCTTTAACATGGTCAGCCGCCCATCGAACTGGCAGCTTGATCCCGTACCGTCCATGCCATTAGGGACTCCGAATGTGACGCCTTTGGAACTCGCAGCAGCTTACGCCGTGATTGCAAACGCAGGCGAGGGCATCCAGCCTCATCCCATACGACGGCGATTTAGTTCAAAAGATCCGACAGACTCCTCTATCGAACGCCCCGACAAAGTGCGCGTCCTTTCGCCACAAGGCGCTTACATTGCAACGAGGATGATGATGGACGTGGTACGACTAGGCACAGCACGAACAACAGTCGGAAAATGGATTGAGGAGCAACGTGCCAAAGGCAGGCAAATTCCCGAAGTAGCAGGCAAAACGGGCACAACAAACAACTGTTTCGTGGCGTGGTTCGTGGGGTTCACACCGGAGTTGGTATTAGCGATTTACGTGGGATACGACCAGCATCGTACGATGGGACCCAAAATGGTGGGAGGGAAAACAGTTGGTCCGATTTGGGTCGCGATGATGGATAGGATTCTCCACACCCGCGGTGATTGGAAGATGCAGTTTGACGTACCGCCAGGAATCACTTTTGCTGATATTTGCTCGAAAAGTGGAAAACGTCCGACCGAAGCATGCTTTGCCAGTGGAAACACTGTTTTCCAAAATGCAGCTTTCAAAGCTGGCAGCGAGCCAACCGGATCGTGCCAATATCATGTGGCAGCTCAACCTAGTGAGGAAACGGGAGAAGACGTAGAGGCAACGTATGAGCCCGCGCCGGTTGAACAACCGCGCTGGGGATTTTTCCGCTCGCGATAGCGACTCTTGTAGCTCGTTTGTACTAGCGCTCACAGAGATGCGATCTGACTAGTATGACACACGTGTAACATACTGCAATCGCAGCTTACGCGCAAAAGTTGGCGGTGACGATTGGTTCATACTCAGGCCCATCTGGCAAAAGGTGACTGCGGTAGAGAGTAATGCCCGTAATGAGGCATTCACTCACAACGCTATCTCTGTGCGCGTGAACCACGTCGCGGATACCTGCCAGACCACGCATGGACTTGATTCTCGCGAGCGTGACATGGGGACGAAATGGGCGATTGTCGAGAGGATAGCCAGCACGTTTTAGTTTCTGAGCTAACGTCGTTTGAATCTTCTCAATCCCAGCCAGATCGCCCGTTAAATGTAATGCTATGACCCGTGGGTTTTTTGGTGTTGGAAACAATGTCACTCCCGCCAAGCGAAGGTGAAGCGGCCTAACCCCTGAAGTAGCCTCTTCCATGAAGCACTGTAGTTCTGATATTCTATCAACACTGGTATTTCCGAGGAAAGCGAGGGTCAGATGTAATGAAGAAGCCTTCACCCATGAGGGGAACGCACCACTAAACTGAATGCCTGTTTTGAGACGCTGAATGAGTTTACCACACTCTGCTTTCACCTCCGATGGAAAAGCCACTGCAATGAACATGCGCCAGTAAGGGGATTCGGCACCACTAGGCATTTGGTCATCGATAAGCATTGGTGAGTATTTCTCCCAGGAGTAGCTTGTCAGGTTCCGTCTTTGTGTGATGTGGGAATGCGTTCTTCTTCGCGCGTAGTGAAGCGAATTGGAAACACACGATTAAGGAGAGTGATGTTGACCATACGGAGAACGGGACGGGATGGGTTTTGAAGCAGCAAAGAGCGGCCGGCTGCAGCAAGAAGTTTCTTAACCTCGACGAGAACACCGAGCCCCGGAGTGTCAATATAGGTGCACTTTTGCAGGTCGAGGACGACGGGATACTGCGGGTGTCTTTCCACGTGTTCAAGCAGCGTGGCCCGCGCACTTGCTGCATTGTCGGCGCCAACTGGGTCCTGGACATAAATCACCAATTCGTCGCCGATGACTTGCGATAGACATCGAACTTCCAATGGCAAACCGCGCCTTCGATCATTGTCTATAGATGCATCCTGGCTTCGGCGACGGTCAGCTCGACTTTGACGCCTCTGGTCCATTTTCACACGTCCTCTCTGCCTGCTCCAAACGCCCTCAAGATCGCATTTAACACTGACTTATCACAAGTTGCACTAAAATCGTAAGGGAGGTGATGAGCACAATGCAACACTTCTTAGGCAGTACCTTAACAGGCTAGGGTGCAAAAGAAAATGCCGGGACGGGGATTTGAACCCCGACGGGATTGCTCCCGCCAGCCCCTCAAGCTGGTGCGTCTGCCAGTTCCGCCACCCCGGCACAGTGGCTTTGCTTGGGTTGCCGCGTTTCTATACCATTACGCTCAACGATTATTTTGGACGTTGGAATGAGTTTTCGTTCCTGGATACGGAGTAGGTTCTAGAGGGGGATGCCTTCCTGGGACTTTCGCCGCGGCAGGCCTGCGTTGGTGATCTTGGAGAGTAGCCTGCACTATCTTCCTAGAAACCTTAATGGGACCGAATTGGGCAGTGATACGCTCACGGAAAAACGTCTCAGCAACGTTAGTTGAACGTCCGATCCCCGCGGGAGGTTCTACCACCAACTCAAGCGAAACCTCGCGTTTTTCATCATCATCGAAGGGAACGAAAAAGTTACCAAAGAATTCAATTTCGCGCCCATTCCAAACTGGGGTGAGCGTCGTGGTAGTGACGAGACATTGCCGAAACGCTGCATCCCAGATGAGCCCTTTTACTGTCGCTGCTGGATAAAACACTCCCGAGGAAGCGTCCTCAAACCTAACGACGACTCCCAGATTTTCGTCTGGCGAGGGCTCTCTAAGTGACATCATCCCATTCTCGAGAACAAACCATTTGGCAGGTTCATCAAGAATTACGGTCATCCTCAAGCCTTGGCTTTCCGTCGTGTAGCTGTATTTTGTTTTCTGGAACTCCTTTGTTTCGACGTACCCTTCAGCACTGGTTTCCCGTTCACGTTCCCGATTCACTGAGGGTGTCTGAGCGGTGCTTGGTTCATCCCCCTTGCGGGCAGCAAAGCATGGTGCGGGGGAGAGAAGAAGGATCTCTCCCCCCCACATGCACATCACAACTGAAAGGATGCGAGCACAGCTGGTCAAATTTCCTAACATGAAAGTTACCCGATGAAGCGGATAGGCGTCTTGATGGAGTAGAACGCTTCGAACCCAGGGAAAAGAGCAGCTTTCCCAAGTTCCTCTTCAATACGCAAAAGTTGGTTGTATTTAGCCATGCGGTCGCTGCGGCTAGCACTTCCGGTCTTAATCTGTCCGCAGTTGACGGCTACCGCAATGTCGGCGATTGTGGAGTCTTCTGTCTCGCCGCTGCGATGCGATATGACGGCGGTGTAGCCAGCCTTTTTAGCCATTTCAACCGCTTCCAGTGTTTCGGTAAGTGTTCCGATCTGATTGACCTTGATAAGGATGGAATTCGCTATCTTCTCCTTAATGCCCTTACGGAAAATCCGGGTATTGGTGACGAAAATGTCGTCTCCAACCAGCTGCATTGTGGCGCCGAGTTTCGACGTAAGAAGCTTCCACGTATCCCAATCGTTCTCGGCGCAACCATCTTCGATCGAAATGATGGGATACTTCTGACATAGCTTCTCGTAATAGTTTACGATTTGCTCACCGGTAAGCTCTTCTTTCGTGCTCTTTTTCCACACGTAGCGCTTTTTCTCTGTGTCGTAGAACTCGGAGCTCGCAGGGTCCAACGCTATGGCTACTTGTGCCCCTGGCTTGTAGCCCGCTTTCTCAATAGCTTCAACGATCAAATCGAGAACCTCCTCAGCTGAAGAGACGTTTGGAGCGAATCCACCTTCGTCCCCGACTGCTGTGCTCAGTCCTTTGTTTTTAAGCGTCTTTTTCAGACTATGGAAAACCTCACAGCCGGCACGAATGGCCTCACGAAAGGAGGGGAATCCAGCTGGTACGATCATGAACTCTTGAATGTCGACGATATTATCGGCATGGGCGCCACCATTGAGCACATTCATCATAGGAACTGGCAAGGTACGAGCATTCACGCCGCCAAGATATTGATAAAGCGGCAATCCTAATGCATCCGCAGCTGCACGGGCGACAGCGAGGGAAACGCCAAGAATGGCGTTTGCCCCAAGGTTCTTTTTGGAATCAGTGCCATCGAGTTCTATCAAGAGTTGGTCAATCGCTGCCTGCTCGGTGGCGTCGCGATCGATGAGAGCCGGAGCGATTTTCTCATTCACGTTCTTGACCGCGGTGAGCACCCCCTTGCCCAGATAGCGCTTTGGGTCACCGTCCCGAAGTTCGAGGGCCTCGAGTTCTCCTGTAGAGGCTCCAGAAGGAACAGCGGCGCGGCCGAAACCGCCCTCGCGCAGAAGCACATCAACCTCAACCGTGGGGTTACCACGCGAATCTAAAATTTCGCGTGCATGGATACTCCGAATAAGCGTCATTTTTAACTCCACCTTTCTTTCGTCACGGAATTGTCAGGTCTTAGGCTAGATGATGATTGTTTGCATACAACAAGAAAATATCTTTACCGGTGAGAATATGATTGTCTTAGCCACTAGCCTTTCCTATCCGTCGCACCACAATGCTGAAAAACCCTAAATTTCAGTTTTCCATTGGGGTGGTTATAAGCGTCCTTGCCTTAGCTTGGACGCTGCGTCCTGTGCGCCTTAGTGAACTCTGGGCTGCAATCGTTTCGTTTAAGTGGGGATGGAGCATACCATTCTTAGTTCTGACGTTTCTCAGTATGTGGTTTAGGGCGCTCCGGTGGCATTATCTTATGCTTCCCACGCGCAATCTGACAGCAACACGACTGTTTTCTCCCATGATGGCTGGCTTTGCCATTAACAGTCTCTTTCCGGCTCGTGCAGGAGAGTTTTTGCGGGCTTCCGTTTTAAGCATCCGGGAGCACTTGCCGTTCTCAGCTGTGTTTGGAACCATAGTTTTGGAACGGGTCTTTGACAGCATTACTCTACTGCTACTCGCGGCTGGGACTTCTTCGCTTCTTCACATTGACCCTGCAATGGAAGTGCGGTACGGAGACCTGCCGCCGCTAACGGGAGAAAAATTGCAAGCCGCCTCCCTGCAGTTCAGTTACTTTTGTGCTGTGATGCTAGTTTTATGCATTGGGCTCCTTTGGCCTCCCCTGCGAAGGGCTGCGCAAGCGATTATCCGAGGAACTCCTTTTGCTCCGTATCGTCTGCGTGAAAAGGTATGCGAAATGATCGACAGTTTTGCTGCAGGAATGGAGTCGCTTAAAAGCCCTCGGTCCTTATTTTTTCTTTTCCTGTATTCTGTGGCGGTTTGGGTGGTTGTTGGAGCTTCGATGGTTGTCCTGGCTTGGGGCTTTCCTGGCATGAAGATGTCCTTATTGGAGGGGGTTGCTATCACTGTTATTACCTGCATTGCGATATTGATTCCAGCAGCTCCCGGCTACTGGGGATTGATGGAAATAGGCATCGTTTTTGGCATGCTTGTCCTTAATGTCGAAAAGGAGTACGGCCGTGCATTGGCCTATGCATTTGTTTGCCACTCGCTTCAAATTTTCCCCATAATAGCCGTAGGCTTGGGGTGCCTATGGAGCGAAGGCTTTTCGCTGCATGAAGTTTGGGATCGCCTAAGGGCTTCCCTTGGAGAAGAAAAAAATGAACAGAAATCTCATTAACCTGCCACTAACTGTTGCCTTCGTAGGTTTAGAACTTGTTCTCTATCCGTGCCAAGGATCCACAGTGCCTCCGAGGCCACAGGCGAAAATGACCACCGCGAGTAGGAGCGTGACAATGGACAAGGAAGACAAATCTTTGCCGATTTGGAAAAAAGGTGCAATTATTCGAGGGCCACGCGATCGCAGACTCATAGCACTGGAATTCACCGGCGGCTATTATGCCGAAGGTGGCACTACGATCCTTAATGAGTTAAAGAAAAGACATATTAAGGCATCGTTCTTCTTCATTGGCGACTTCTACCGAAATCCTGACTTCAAATCGCTCATTGAGCGAATTCGTGACGAGGGACACTATTTGGGGCCGCATTCAGACAAACACCCGCTTTACGCCAGTTGGGAGGATCCCCCGAAACTCTTGATCACCAGGGAAGAATTCGACCGCGATTTGACTCAGAATCTTCTCGAGATCGAGCGGTTCGGTATCCCTCGAGAAAAAGCCCGGCTTTTCATTCCCCCATATGAACATTACACGGAAGAAATCGCGGCATGGACTCGAGAGCGCGGAATGTTGCTCATCAATTTCAGTCCAGGAACGCGGTCGAATGCAGACTACATGGAAGACAATGACAAGAACTTCGTGAGCTCGCCGGAAATGGTTCGATCCATACTCACCAAGGAAGAAACTGACCCCGATGGGCTAAACGGTTTCTTGTTGCTGATGCACGTAGGAGCGGGGCCCAAGCGTACAAGAGACCACCTCTATAATTACCTAGGCGACTTGCTCGATGAACTCTTGCGCCGCGGCTACCAGTTTGTCCGCGTGGACGAGATGCTTGCGGACTACGTGCCGAAGGGGGAAGTAAAGTAGACATTTTTAGGTAAGAGCAGGAGCCGGCAAAGGACCTAGGAGCGAGAATGATCTTTCTTGGCCGGAACCTATAGCCTAGGGCATCGGGCTACTCGTCACTGTGTCCGTGGTGCTCACAGAGCCAGTGGTCGACTGCTCTTTCATCTCCTGCATTCGCAGCTCCATGAGCTGCCGTAGGAGCTCCTCAATGCTTTCCTCCTTAGGTTCCACGAAACGCAAAAAGCCGAACTTTTTGTAATTGTGAATTGTCATACCAGGGTCCACCCAGGCACTGATTTCTTCCTTTTCTTTGCCACGTGCCGGCCGCGTCCGCATGAAATTCCCTCTCCAATGAGAGAGATCTTTTCTGCCACGAAGGGTCGAGTACGGGATGAAAAATTCTGCCTCCCATCCTGCTGGAGTCGCAGCAGCCTTCCCGACCCAACCTTGTACTGGCCGGTCAAACGAAGCGTCCCATGAATAACGTACGCCTGCAGCATTCATGGCAAAATGGAAGTAGTTATCACGCTCTCCCACGAGCGCCGGACACAAAACAAGTTCTACGCTGTCATCCTTCATTACGGGGCCGTTCTCGGTGGTTACGCTAGTAATCAACGATTGTGGATAGGGATCAGAACACACAAAACCAAAATAAATCCCTTCTTGCGTCGCGCATGAGTATAAAGTTGTCTCGTACTGCGGTCGCTTTAAGGCACCAACCACGGTGAAGGTGGTCACGCTGCATGCCGAGCGTTCTCGAGGCGTCACTAAACCGTCTACTTTTACGTCGCGGTCCGTCTTGGGAATCTCCCAATAACCAGCTACCCCCCAGACTACGTTGGCGAGGCAAGCAAACACACCCATGCTCAGCAAGATCACCCGCTTCATTGCGCAAACCCCGTTTCTCATTTCCTGTGCCTTTTACTCGAGCAAGAGTGAGAGTTCTTTGCAAAAACAATTTCAGGTCTACGAGGCAAGACATGACCTCCGGTCAGCTGTCTGGCCGACGGCTCTTTGAGCCTAATAACTTGGAGGCCACTCGCACGATACGACCTTTCTTATCTACGAAAGGATGGCGTGTAAAACCGACCGCAAGCACCTCATTATCAGAAACACGACAAATCTCATAATGAAACGTAATTGATGCCTCAGTGAGACGACTGACTCTCGTCTCTATTCTTAACAAATCATCATAGTGCGCGGGGCGCTTGTATTCGACATGACATTCCGCCACAGGAAGCAAAATTCCATGGATGTCTTCCCAGTCTTTGTAAGACTGGCCCAACGACCTCAAAAGTTCGACGCGCCCGATTTCGAACCACACCAAGTAATTAGCATAATATGCAGCGCCCATACGGTCGGTGTCGCGGTAGGTCACGCGCACATGCGGCGCAGCGTCGCCGCAAAGCTCAAAAATGGCGTTTCTGTGTTCCATGGCATTATGGAGGGGGCGGGACGAAGTCAACTTGTCGAGAACGAATTCTGGGCATCCATCAGCTTTTTGCCGACGACGATGTAAAAACTTGCGTTCACCGCGCGAGTCATAGATTAGCTTTCACTTGTATGGAATTTCGTCTCGACCACTTCTATCGAATCAACCGGCGAGTCCTCATTTGGGCTACCATTCTTTTCCTTTTGTACATCATGCGCGATTTTTTCGCCCTCGTGTTTCTGACGTTCTTGCTGGTGAGTTTCACATTGCCCGTGATTGACTATTTTCAAAAGCACACGCGCATCCATCGAACGGTTATCATAGTCGCCCTCTATCTGCTTATTCTGGCAGGCTTGGTTGGGTGGGTCTATTACGTTATTCCCCGCATTGTTCGAGAGGCCACAGCGGTAGCGTCCGAACTGGAAAACATCCAGCAGTCGGTGCTCGCCATGCGCGATAAATTGGGCCAGCAGTACCCCGGTCTAGCCCCAATGTTGGAGCGACTTGAGAAACAAGACCTTGAAAAGGCTTTGAGTCAGCTGAGCGGCGAAATTCGCCCTATCCTTCAAACATCCGCAAAGCTTGCGCTCACAGCGGTAAGTACGGTGCTGCTGTCCCTACTCTTTAGCTTCCTCATTGTCCTAGATCTCACGAGGTTAACTCAGGAGTTGAAGCGACTGGAACGAAGCAAACTTCACGACTTCTATATCGAAAGCGCTGAACCGGTGGTGCGGTTTGCGACCGTCCTCGCGCGAGCATTTCGAGCTCAGGCAATGATCGCTGTAACAAACACAGTCCTGACATTGCTCGGCTTTTGGATACTCGGCCTGAAAAATGCATTACTTCTTGGAACAATTGTTTTCTTTTTTAGCTTTATCCCAGTGCTGGGTGTGTTCATTTCTACAACACCTGCAGTTCTGGTCGCACTCAATCAGTCGGGATTGCAACTTGCGCTTCTGGTCATCGTCCTCGTTACAATTATTCATCTCATAGAAGCGTATGGTTTGAATCCGCTAATCTACGGACATCATTTGAAACTGAACCCTGTTCTTGTGCTGATCATCTTGTTTGTCGGCCACCACTTTTTCGGGCTGTGGGGAATGCTCCTTGGCGTGCCGGTCACGTATTACTTTTTGCATTACGTCTTTGGGGTGCCGATGGAGTTTGCTGAGGAACCTAGGGCGCAGGCGACACCGTCATAAATTGTCAACCGTAGGAATAGACGATTACATTGCTCAGCAAAAAATGAAAAAATGTGGGAACCTAGATGAGATTAGCTTCTTTAACTTCCGGCAATCGGTCGTGGCGTTCCCGATAGGCTCGCGCCAAAGCAGCAATATCCGCACTGAACAGTTGCCTATTCTGGGGCTGGTGTAGAACCGCTGCTGGGTGAAGGCACACGAAGAGAGGAATGCCGTGATAGCTCTGCCACGTCCCGCGAATTTTCATAATAGAAATGGGGCGTTTCAGAAGTGTCATCACCGCAAACCGCCCCAATCCGCACAGCAGCCTAGGATTCAGCAAATCGAGTTGACGGAGTAAATATGGTTCACAGGAAGCAATTTCGTCTGGCAGAGGATCCCTATTGTTAGGCGGGCGACATTTCAAAATGTTGCAGATGAATACCTCATCACGGCTGATGCCGTGCTTTCCAAGCTCTTGCGTAAGTAGGTTCCCTGCAGCACCAACGAAAGGAAGGCCGGTTTCATCTTCGGTGGCGCCTGGAGCTTCCCCAATGAACACAAGATCGGCATTGGGATTTCCGGTCCCAAAAACAGCATTCTTGCGCAGCGATCCCAATCGACACTTGCGGCATACGCTAATCTCGTCTGCTAAACGTTTTAGCTCGACTTCCTTGCTGCTACTATCGCTGCTGGCCGTCTCAGTTGTTTCTAACCACACATTCAACCCCAGTTCTTTCATCCACTCTAACCGGCGGCGTATATGCACGAAAATGTTTTCCATGGTTGCTCATCTCTGCGTTCACTTTAAGTGAAGTTGAATCTTTCTGCGTAAGTACGGGTCCTTACAACCGCGACAGCACGACAGAAAGTATGGGCATTCCCTTTTTGTAAGGGAACACACAGGTGATTTAGTTGATTTTGGGGCGGCGCCTAGCGGGTAAAAATGCCCATCGCGGGCTAACACAATCGCCTTGCCCACAGCAGTGAGCGTTTGGTCTATTACGGGCCGCTGACCGTTGCTATCTCTCTTTATATCCACTGAAATAAATCTAATTTGATTACGCCTAATGTGATAATAAGCAAGTCTTATGGCCTGCTCCCGCTTCGGGTCCACTCTCTCGAAAGCAAGCGCATAAAGAGGGAGCTGCACAGCTCTGGCACTTTCGAGATCTTTCTTGGATGGGCAAGAACTGCCCGTTTTGTAGTCAATGACCGAAAATCCCTTTTGTTCAAGCGGACATCTATCAATCCGATCTATAACGCCACGCACTTTAAACGTAATATCTGGCGGAGCTGACAATTCGACTGGACCTGTACCATCCTGATGAAAGCCAAAGCGCCACTCAAGTGACTCTGGTGCAGCCGCTGGCGACGACTGAGCGTTTTCGAAGTGCCCGTTTCTCTTAATTTCGTTCTCTAAAAATAAACGCAGAAGCCCCGGCACAGCATTTTGGGTGTTGCTCGCGACAAAATCGCTAATTCTGCCCACGAGCTCCCGCTCGCCGCACGCGCCGCTTTTGTACTTCTCAAAGACGGGTTCCCATCCCAAGAGCTCTAAGGCCAGCGACAAACGCCGAATAGCATCATCGGGGTACCTACGCTCCAACTCCGCAAAAGTTATTTCGTTCAACCGAGTAAAGAGCTCGTCGCGCGAGCGCGTGTTAGAAAGGTCCGCAATAATTTCTTTAAGAATTCTATGGATGAGACTGCCACGTTCAATCGCCCAAACTAACTGCTCACGTTCCGGAGGAAGCACCCCTAATATACGTTTGAAGAAGAAAAGCAGCGGGCATTCCACGAGGTCCTGGAGTTGATAGGCTGTAAAGACGTCTTCAGCAAGATTTATAAAACGCTCTCGGGCACTCTTCGGTGGATAATCAACTTTGGCTAGTTCACCGTCAAACGGAGTAAAAACTTTGGCTCGCAGGAAGCTATGCGCCAGCGCATTCCAAACGATTTGATCAATTGCCCTAACTAAAGGTAGAGAGTGAGCGGGAAAAGTGGCCTCCGGTGCAGACGCTACTGGTGAAACTTTGGAGCGTTTCAGAGCAATTTTCCTGACGCTCTCTGCTAAAAGCTTTAACCGATCCCGTCCTTCTGGTAACGATTTATGATCAGTTTTGACATCTTCCTGCTGCAGCGATAATTCTTCGATGAATTGCGAAGGCAGCAAATCGACAGCCCCATCGTGTTGAGCATAACTCAAAACAACCTTCGGCGCTGTCCTGAGACTTTTACGAAAGATGTAGCGTTGTTGCGAGAGCTCGATTTCCTCCGGTGACAGCCCACCAAATCCCTTCCTAACGAAGCTGCTGGTCCCAAAACTGGGCATTTGACCTTCGACCAATCCCGCAAAAAAAAGACGGTGAAACCGTCCCCCCACAGCCTCAGCAGGGGAGATTACCTCGACACCCTCTAAAATCCGTACGCGATCAGCGACATTCTCGTTCTCGATAAGAAGGCTCAAACCGTCGAGATAAGAGCGCAGGGTCATTGTGAACGCACCAGCTCCCCCAGCTACAGGAGCTTGTGCACTGGTCGCTCGGGGTGCGGAATTTGGAGACGTGAGCGCCTTCAAGATACGATCATATCTACGAATGTGGGCGATTAAACGAGCCACGCACTCAGTCACAAGTCTCACATCATCAGCCGTGCGACCGAGCAAGATTCGGGCTTCGCGAGCAGATTTCGCGTGCGGCTTTTCTAAAGTTCGGTGAATGTCCGAAATAAGGCGCGCTAAAGCTTTGCTTAATCTTCCATAAATAAGATTGTACCATTCTTGCGCTGCGTGCTCACCCTGAAATACTTTGAGTTCCGCGGTAACTTTGGTCAGGCTTTCACTCAGCTGGGCCAGTCTTTCCGTGCTTGGTTGCTCGAGAGCGTCCTCCTCGCTGACATGATTGCCGGGCGTTTCTTGCGAAAGTGAAGTTATCCACTTAAGAAATGATTCTAAGTCGGACTGCTCAGCGTAACGCTTCTGGAGTCGGCGAAAAAAACGAATATCTAGCCGCGACCATTCAGGAAACAGAAGGCTTCTCCACGGATGCTCCAATAATTCATTCAAAGCGCTTAGTAAAAAGGTGTCCCCTGCCTTATGTGGTGAAACCACATTCTCAAGTCGCATGAAAAAATCCCAAAGTGGCGTGCTGGTAAGACGCAGCAGGTACGGAACTCGGTACATAATTCCCCAATCGCGAAAGAGCCTGCGCACGTATGGATAAGCGCTGCTGAGATTTGGAAAGCATACGGCCACTGAACAAGAGGGTGAGGATTCACGCTGCAATTGACTGAGATTTTTCAACTCCACGCGCATACGGCGAGAAACATACGTGATCTCATCATCGATGCTAGGTGCCCGATATATTTCGGGCGACGCAAACGCTGCTTTAGTGCAGTGGCAGTTGTCGCCGTCGCACTGTACGCGTGCGCCAACCTCATTGCAGAGTTGATCCCAGATGGCCTGCAGATGCGGATATAGCGCGCTTTCTTTCGAAGGCGAATAATCAAAGATGACGCTTAAAACCGTTGGATTCCTGGCACTGCAATGATCCGGTGAGATTTTTGAGGCACATTTGATGAACCCCCACAGTGCGGGACTCAACGCCCAAAAGCTATCAAAAACGATGTGCCGTGTCTCTTTCAATAGTGGATTTGACCAGAGGATGGCTGGGTTGCTAACGGCTTCCCGCCATAGCCGCGCAATCTCCGCGTCAAGGTAACGCAACCCGCTCTCTGCAAGTATGTTAATAATGTTTGCATAAAACTGCGACATCTTCTGAGCAGATTCGTTACCGCTTTCGTTTGGGCTAGGAGTTGTGTAGACCGCCTCTTCAATCTCAGCTGCTAAACGTTTCAGAATCCCAAAAGGTAAGTTAGGCTGATCACCTTTGCTCGCAAATCCCATGGGCAGTTTTAATTTCCCAGTAGCTAGCAGCCATTGAATGACAAACGGAAGATCGGTTGTAACAAGGAACTCGGGCGAGCGGGTAGGGGCAAAAAAATCCAAGAACTCACGGCTGCTCAGGATAGCTTCGGATGGAATTGTCGGACAGCTCTTTAAACGCCTGCGTCTTTCGGAACGAGCATATCCTCCTGTGGGATAAATGAACAAAAAATCCCGTATGCGTGTCTCCTTAAACCGTTTCCATATCTCGGTTCGAAAACAAGCCCCTTTACGACGGCAATAGATATCGATCTGCATTCGCGTAGCCTTAGCCCCCCATATTTTGCAATGCGTATAAGCCACACGAAACCTACACGGGCAACGGAAAAACGTTTCTTTGGCAAAGAACGTGGACGCTGTGAATAAGAGACAGTCTCGTCACGTACGAATGTTTCACGACAGGCCATAATAGTAGCCTGTCAGTGGTGTGGGCGATTAGCTCAGTTGGTTAGAGTGCCACGTTGACATCGTGGAGGTCAGTGGTTCGAATCCACTATCGCCCACCATTCGTGCTTTTTAAATCTTATATCGGCACTGATTAGGCTTCCAACTCAATGGCGTCGAGATATCTTGCCATATCGCAGGCCGAATGGCTACGAAAGCTCGACGAGATCCGTGCACTCAGCCGCGCATGCCAGCTGTGTCCACGCCAATGCAGCGTCAATCGTTTAGCCGGAGAACGTGGAGACTGCGGTGCAGGTGCCTTGCCAAGTGTTGTAAGTTATGGGCCACACCATGGAGAAGAACCATGCCTATCGGGGTGGCAAGGTTCAGGAACCATTTTTTTGGGGCATTGCAATCTGCACTGTGTCTTTTGCCAAAACTCGGACATTAGCCAAGACCATAGCTCTGCCAGACGGTGCGAAGTGCCGACTAATTCACTAGCTAATGCGATGCTCAAGCTCCAAAGTCTTGGGTGTCATAACATTAATTGGGTCTCTCCGACACATCAGGTTTTTTCTCTGCTAGAGGCATTGCATCTTGCGGCTCAAAACGGACTGCGGTTGCCAATTGTCTATAACACAAACAGCTACGATTCCATTGCGTCACTTCAAGTTCTGGATGGCCTCGTAGATGTTTATCTTCCCGATTTGAAGTACGCAGACGGAGCGATAGCAGCGCGCCTAGGAGCCACTCCTGACTACCCAGCTCGCGCTCGCGAAGCAATCGCTGAAATGTATCGTCAGGTTGGCGGTCTTGTTCTGAACGAAACAGGACTTGCTGAAAAGGGTGTGCTCGTCCGATTGCTGGTGTTGCCCGAGAGCCAGAGTGGGACTATTGAATCACTCCAATGGCTACGCGACGAGTTGGGACCAGAGATTGGTGTAAACATCATGGCGCAATACCATCCCTCGTACCATGCCTCTAGGTATCCCCCACTCAACCGCCGATTAAGACCAGCTGAGTATTGGCCATGTGTAACAAAAGCTTTTGAGCTTGGCTTTCAGTATGTAGAATTTGATCGCTTTTTTCCCCACTAGGTGCGATGATCGCGGTGTGATTGACGCAGGCAAAGCTTCGAACGTAATTACTACTGAAGCATGGCATTTATACCGATGAGAAAAGTACGCATCATTTACAGGGCCGTGGCTCGCGTATCCATCATTTTTGTGGCAATGTGGTTTTCGCATCTTGCGTTTTCAACGGTAACGGAAGAGGAGAAACAAGCCATGATCCGCCTACCGGCTCCTGTGACAACAGGCACCGTGACAGTGGAAACCGCCATCCAGCGTCGGCGATCGGTTCGAGAATTTACTACGGCTGCCCTAACTGTGCAGCAATTGAGTCAGCTACTGTGGTCTGCCCAGGGAGTTACTCATCATCAGAGCGGCTTTCGAACCGCACCGTCGGCAGGCGCTACGTATCCGCTGGAAGTTTATGCGGTTGTTGGAAATGTACAAGGACTTAGTAGTGGGGTTTACCGTTACTATCCCGCAGAACACAGTATTCGTCTCCACAGCACAGGCGATCGGCGTTCTCAGCTTGCGGTTGCGTGCTTAAGTCAGTCGTGGGTGCGCGAGGCCCCTGCGAGCCTTGTTATCACCGCCGTTTATGAAAGAACAACTAATCGCTATGGGAAACGGGGACTGCAGTATGTGCATATGGAGGTCGGACATGCAGCACAGAATGTGTATCTTCAAGCCACCGCAATAGGGCTAGGAACGGTTATCGTAGGAGCGTTCAACGATTCGGCTGTCGCAGAGTGTCTGGCTTTGCCAACTCAAGAGGTTCCGCTTGCTGTTCTCCCTGTTGGCGAACCTGCACGCAACAAGTGAGCGAAGCATTTGCGGCGGAATCTAGTGAGGGGAAATCGGATTCGCGGCGCGGGATTTGTATGATCACGACGCCGGCAATAACTAAGAAAATCCCGATCCACTGAACCTGTCTCTTATACACATCTCCGAGCCCACGAGAC
>JANZZJ010000020.1 GCA_026419455.1 Candidatus Sumerlaeaceae bacterium
CCCTAAAACGAGTTTTTAGTAATTGTCGGGTCCGAATGGTATCGGTGGTTGAGGCCGCCTCTTTTATAGCGCCATCAAGCTGATAGAGCAATGCCAAAAAAGTCTCTGTAAAGGCCGGAGCAAGCTGCGGAGACTGCGACACCGCCTGAAGAATCGTATCGAGTGCTTCATTTAGTCTTCGAGCCTCACGAAGCGCTGTAACCTTTTGAATGATATCGGTAGCTGTCACGCCCAGAGTAGTTTCTTCACGCACGACAGACTGGAGAAGATCCTTACTGTAGGTAGCAACCTCCCCTGAGCGTGAACGGAATACGACACGCTCGGCATTCTCCTCCAGGATAACGCCATCGGCAGAGCTTCCTGTTTTGAAAATCAACCGATCGGCCCACGCGTTTGGAACACTATGAATGAAGTGAAGGATCACAAAACAGAGGCTAATAAGCACTGTCACTTTTGGGGTTTTCATGGCCCTTGCGTTGCGCCCAAAAGTGGACAATGTCAATTATCAAGCTGAGTAAAATGTGAACTCAGCTTTCAGCTAATAGCAAAGGGATGGTACGAACGTGGATCTTGAGACTATCGAGTCTGTGGAGACATTGCGCCAGACAATTTCTTGCAAGCGTTCTGAAGGATTACGTGTGAGTTTTGTGCCCACGATGGGATTCCTTCATGAGGGGCATGCAGCGTTAATACGCAAAGCCGCAGAGATGGCACCCGTTGTAGTTGTTTCCGTGTTTGTGAACCCACTTCAATTTGGGCCAAGCGAGGATTTTGACCGGTACCCAAGGGACATCGAACACGACAAAAAAGTAATCCTTGCGGCTGGAGGTAACGTGCTCTTTGCTCCGAGCGCAGACGTGCTCACCCCCATTAACCTTGAGGTAATGGTGGACCCGGGTTCTCTCGCCTCGGTGTTGTGCGGGCGGTCGCGCCCGGGCCATTTCCGTGGGGTTTGCACGATTGTGGCAAAATTATTCAACATCGTTCAACCCGATTACGCTGTTTTTGGATGGAAGGATGCCCAACAACTCATCATTATTAAAAAGATGGTATCGGACCTTAATTTCCCGATAGAAATTGTTGGCGTTGAAACCGTCCGAGAAGCTGATGGGCTAGCGATGAGCTCGCGTAATGTATATTTGTCAGCTGAGGAGAGGAGGCGAGCCCCAGTTCTTTACCAAGCACTTGAACAGGCTCGTCACCGAGCAATTATTGGCGATTGCACCGATGCTCACTTGCTGAGAAAATCCATTATTTCTAGGATCGTTAATGAAATGGGGGGCCGTGTGGATTATGTGGAAGTTGTAAGGATTTCGGACCTTGTGCCTCTGAACGACGTAGAAATCGGCAACACGATGATCGCTGCAGCTGTATTTTTAGGACAGACGCGTCTCATCGATAATGTGCGCTTTTGAGCAGCCTTTTACCGATGCCGAGAGAGACTAACACGAACGATGAGACGACCACTGTAAATAATGTTAAAAGAGCGGCAATACATCTTCTCACGAGTAAATGCGTTGGCTGACGCGGCGCTTATCGCCTGCAGTGTCGCTATCGCACACTGGCTGAGAGATAATATTATTGCGCCGTACGTTTTCCCACGTTTATTGCGAGGAATCTCGCCCATCGAAGATTCTCTCTGGCTCCTCCTAGCAGCGCCGTTAATAACTATCTACTTTCTATCTAAACAAGGGTACTACGATGCGGTTTTGTGGAAAGCGAGAAAGCCGCTCTTTGGCAAAGTCGTTTTAAGCGTTTTTAAAGCGACAGTTGCCCTTGTCGTCATCGCCTTTTTTCTTCAGTCCAATTCAGGATCATCGGTTTCCCAGAACGCACTTCTGAGCCCTGAAAAGACCAGTCGCTCCGTAATCCTTATTTTCCCTGTTATAGCCGCCCTAATTATTGGGGCGAAGACTGCTTTGGTTCAGGCGATTCTGGAGAAGTGGCGCGATCTGACCAGGTCAAAGCAAGCTGTTGTCCTGGTCGGTAGCGGAGAATCGCTGCGCAAGTTTATCCGGGTGATTCATAGTCACCCATGGTGGGGTCTCAGCATCCTTGGGATTGTCGATGACACCGGCCGAGAAGCTAAGGCGGTAGAAGGTGTTCGGGTCATCGGCTCACTTAAAACGCTTATCCCGTTTATCGAACGTACTCCAGTTGATGAAGTAATTTTCCTTCCTGAATCCGTCGCTTTGGCACAGCTTACCCCCTACTTTGAGCAGTGCGAGGAGATGGGGGTACGCACGCGGCTTTCACTAAACTTTTTTAGACCAAGCATCGCGCGTCCTGTCCTCGATGCCATTGATGATATTCCAATCGTTTCTTACTTTCCTACCCGTGAAATGAACGCGGCGCTCATGTTTAAATATGCATTCGACCGTGTCGCAGCACTTGTTCTTCTCATTCTCCTGTCCCCAGTATTCCTTATCACAGCTATTCTGATTAAGCTTACGTCAGAATCGTGGCGCGACCCCATATTTTATGGTCAAACCCGTTGCGGACTCAATGGTAAGCCTTTCACTTGTTGGAAATTCCGCTCAATGAAAGTGGGTGCAGAGAAAGAGCTCGACAAACTGCGCGAAAAGAATGTGATGGGCGGGCCTGTCTTTAAGATGAAAGATGACCCCCGCATTACTCCCATTGGGAGATTTTTACGCAAAACGAGTATAGACGAGCTTCCTCAGCTGTGGAATGTCCTGAAGGGGGAAATGAGCCTTGTTGGTCCAAGACCGCCAATTCCTGCTGAGGTGGAAAAGTACGATCGCTGGCAACGACGTAGACTCTCAATGAAACCCGGCATTACTTGTTTGTGGCAAGTCAGCGGACGTAACAAGCTTCCTTTTGATGTATGGATGAAACTCGACCTCGACTACATTGATAACTGGTCGCTGTGGCTTGATTTTAAGATTCTTCTCAAGACCATCTACGTGGTTGCAACCGGCTACGGTGCCATGTAATGGAAGCCTGGCAAAGTCTTTCATTTATGATCCCCGCACAGTGAGGCTTGTTGGGCAAAAACCAAACGGAGAAGCTTTTCGGCTCTACCAAAAGTTCTTGCCGTTGCATGCCATAGTGAACACACATTCAAGCTTACATCTTTGCTTTGGAGCCTTGCGTCGAGATGACCGAGACAATCGGAAAAGTGTTTTGGGACCGAGTAGAACGTTTTGGCCACGTCCAGGCGCTTTTTGCGCCCCACCGCATTCCACCTGTTTCCCTGACATATAGAGAACTCGGAGAAAAAGTTCGACTTTTGGGCGCAGGACTTCTTGCCCTCGGAGTTCAAAAAGGCGACCGCATAGGCTTGTTCTCAGATAATTGCCCTGAGTGGATAACTTCAGATCTTGCTGTACTATCTATCGGAGCGATTAGCGTCCCCCGCGGCTCTGATACCAGCATAGCGGAGATTTGGTACATCGTCAATCATAGCGAAGCGAGGGGAATTTTTCTAGAGAACCGAAGACTGTTCGACCGTCTTGCTCATGAGATTTCCTCCGCTCCCTCGCTCGAGTTCATCGTCATGCTCGATGATTCAGCAGCCGCTATACGTCAACGTTCATCGCTGGAAATTTTCAGCCTCAGTGAAGTTTGTGATTTGGGGGAGAAGAATCTTGATGCTTTCGACACAGCAACATCACGTGTATCAGCAGAAGATATTGCCGCAATTGTTTATACGTCCGGCACAACGGGAATACCGAAAGGTGTTCCTCTCCAACACCAAAATCTTCTCTACCAGTGCGAAACTATCGATTTAGGTTTCGAGATTCGGCCAGGTGATGTTCTCCTTTCCATCCTCCCGGCGTGGCATGTTTACGAGAGGATAGCTGAGTATTTTGGCATGTATCACGGCGCAACGATTTATTATACTGACAAGCGTTGGCTACGTGATGACATGGCAAAAGCGAATCCTGCTTTCATCCCCTGTGTGCCCCGCATTTGGGAATCAGTTTACGACGCTATTATGGCGAAACTTGCGAAGGAAAGTGCTTTCAAGCAAAAGCTAGTATGTGTTTTGCTCGACTTGAGCCGGCGCTTCGTGCGCCACCGTAGGGTGGTTGCCGGACATTTTGCTAGCAAAATAGCTCCCACTCCACGAGATCGCCTTTTGTCACTACTGAAGGCATGTGTTCTATGGGGGGGACACCTTGTGGCAGATTGGCTCGTCTACCGGAAGATTAGAGCCCTTACAGGGCAACGTTTGAAAGCTGCAGTTAGTGGTGGTGGCTCACTCGCATCATATCTTGATGATTTCTTCGAGGCCGTGGGAATTCCCATTCTTAATGGTTATGGCCTAACTGAAACATCGCCAGTGCTCGCGGTTCGCACTGTCAACGAGAACATTCGGGGAACTGTTGGCAAGCCGCTGCGAGGAACTCTTATCGAGATCCGTGACGACGAAGGGAACAAGTTGCCACAGGGTGAAGTGGGCGTAATTTGGGCCAAAGGTCCCCAAGTCATGTCGGGATATTACCGTAACGACGAAGAGACGAGAAGGGTGCTAACCCCAGATGGTTGGTTTAACACGGGTGATTTGGGCTGGTTTACGTGGCAAGGCCACCTGGTCATTTGTGGACGCGCCAAAGATACTATTGTGCTTTCCAGTGGGGAAAATGTTGAGCCGGAGCCCATCGAAACCGCAGCACGTAAGAGCCCATTTATTCAGCAGATCGTCGTGGTGGGGCAGGACAAAAAGGCTTTAGGTGCTCTTGTTGTCCCCGATTTCCAAAATCTTGCTGCCCACCTTGGACTCCCACCCGACACACCCCACAGCGTTATCATCACCCATCCTAGCGCCGAGCGCGTTGTTCGCGAGAGTATTAATGGCATACTCAAGGAGGACGGAAGTTTTCGTCCCTTCGAATTAATTCACAGAGTTGTCCTTATGGAGGAGCCATTCACCCCTGAAAATGGATTGTTAACCCATACTCTTAAGCCTAAACGAAACGTCATCGCTGCCCGTTTTTCCCGGCTTATAGAAACTATGTTTGAATAACCAGGTGCTATTGCTAAGAAAACTCCTTGCGAAAACTTCTACTCTGAAAATTAATCGCACTGCTATGCGCGTGTCTCTGATTTACTGCGATGTCGGGGCGCCCTGGCGTCACGCAAGCATGCTCGACGTTGGCATATTGCACCAGATGTTGGCGGATGCACGGCATGAGGTAACCAGTGCTTGCTGCAGCTGGTATGACGAAGCATCGGTTCCCGTCGGAGCTCTGGCACAAGATGAAATAGGAGTAATACTTGCCTATCTTGATGAGTTCAATTGGCACGCCAGCATGGCGGTGTTTACCCGACTTCGGGCTAAGCATCCACGAGCCAAATTTATTGCTCTCGGCCCCTATGCCACGCTCGCACCTGAAAATGTCCTTCGTTCGAACATTTTTGACCTATTGATCGCCGGAGAGCCATACAGCGCCCTTTTCGAGCTCATCACAGTTCTGGAAAAGAACGAGGGTCTTAGCCGCGTCCGCAACCTTTGGTGGCGCAAACCCAATGGAGAACTTGTCCGCAATCCGCTGCGTCCCCTCATTGATAACCTAGACGTTTTACCGCTTCCAAATCGGAGCCTCCTCGAAGATGATTGGGATCGCTTCCCCGACGAAAAAACCTTGTACTTGCGGGCATCCGTCGGATGCGCACACGACTGCATCTTTTGTTTTGTGCCGATTCTCAGAAGGGCTTATACGGGAAAGGGGGATTGGAATCGAGTAAGGGCGGCAGCCCACGTAGTAGGGGAGCTGCTAGCCGAATTGCGGCGGGAAAGTTATTCGAGGGTAGTCTTCACTGATGAAATATTCCCTACATCTAAGGTTTGGCTGCGTACCTTCGTCCAACACTTAAGGGGAATTGCACTACCTCCATGGGAAGCAACGGTTGCGGTCGAGCACGCGGACCGCGAAGTACTCGAGCTCCTTAAGATGGCTGGGTGCTCGCGCCTGCATCTGGGACTGGAGGCTGGTAACGAAAGCTTTAGAAAGCGGCTGGCCACACGAAATACCTCGGCGGCCGACGTAACTAACTTTTGCAATACGGCCACGGAACTGGGGATCTCGATCGTAGCCCACATTATGGTCGGTCTACCGTTGGAGAGTGCGCCCTTAGCCGAAGAAACGATAACTTTTCTTCACAATCTTAAGCTTCATCGGGTGCAGTGGCATTTGTTTTGGCCAATTGATAAAACTCCATTGGGAGAACATTGTCGTCCCAAGACACACGCTTTTGCTGGAAATGTGCAACAGCCCCCAAGGCGTTATCCATCGCTTCATTTCAGTGAGATGCAAGATGAAGAGCTTCGCTCGACATTAGATCGCTTGACGTTTCTGAATATGACGAAGTTAACCCCAACGTTGCCTCCCACTCCGTCGCATGCTTCGACTGACCTTCTTTCGCTTCTTCCTCACGGAGAACTCTCGTGGGACAATTGGGGATTGGTGAACATCACAGACTACTTGTCTCCCGACGGCGTCCGTGGCGTCATTGTGCTCTGGCCTCAGGCCCGCGTTCTGTTCCCAGCGCTATCTCTTCCGCCCGGCAGTGTACTCCGAATGAACGTAGGTTTGCCAAAGCGGACTGAACGATACCTAGCTGCCAAAGGCGGAGGCGTACGGCTAGAAATAGCGTGTATTTCGGACGGACGGCACGTTGTACTTTTTGAAATGCGACTGGAAGCCCGTGACATCTCTTCAAACCGATGGCGCGAGTTACTCGTCCCCATTCCCGAAGAGATAACAACGGGCCGATTAAGTTTTTTGGCCGAGGCTTCTGTATCTGATCCCGACGAAATCACTGTGTGGCTTGCTGAACCCTTAGTTATCCAAGAATCGGTCTTGTTGAAATCTCGTGAAGCTGAACAACAACTACGCGTATCCCTTCTTGCCGACCTCGAAGTCTTTAAGAAGCGCATTCAGGAACTAGAGCAGGAAGTTCTCCAATCACGTCAGCGGGAACATGAGCTCAGCGAAGAATGCTCGCGCAAAGCACGACGAATTGGCGAACTACAAATCAAAATCCTTGAACTGGAAAAACACTGCGAAGCCCTCGAAACAGCAATCCGGCAACAATCAGAGACACCCTCCCTCACAAAGCTCATCAAAAAGTGGATGCGCTGGACACGCTAACTCTCGGTGTTAATGACGACGGCTGTCGCTGATATTGATCTCCTACTCGGAAATTTTGAGATGTGAGAGATCTATGCGGTTGAAAGGCTCTGCGCCCTTTTCTTTTTTCGCCAGAGCCTCTTTTCCACCTTCCGAAGCTTGCCCTTCGGTACGGATCACGGCTTCGTCCCCTGCTTTCTGACGCGCGGGAGATGGCTGACGAAGCCCAAAGGGCTTAGCGCTAGCAATGTGGGCGACGGCATGTTTATAAATGAGGTGGTGATGGCCTTCGGCATCACGTACGATGATGGTGAAGTTGTCAAACCCTCGGACAGTGCCCTTTAAGGATTTCCCTGAAAGGAAAAAGAATTCGACCTCTGCATTGTCCTTGCGAAGCTGATTGAGGACACTGTCCTGCAAGTTTCCAGCTGCCTTAGCCATCTATGCTACTCCCTTTCAAAAAACCAGCCTATTTGTGCTTTCGCTGCGCAGAACTTTAGGGTTAACAACCAACTGCACGCAATTAAAAACATCCTCAAAACCCACATCACTATGTCAACTCACGAAGTATCTCTTGCACAACCTGCGACGGAGTTGCATCCGCAACGTTTATCCATTTCGCATCGCGCATGGATCTAAACCATGTTAATTGTCGTTTAGCGAAATGGCGCGTTTTCTTTTTCATCTCATCAAGCGCAGTCTCGAGCGTCACCTTTCCATCGAGAAAGGCCGCAATTTCTGTGTAACCTAAAGCCCTAAACGCCGGGTTCTCCCGTGAAAAACCAGCCGCAATGTATGCGCGCACCTCATCAATAAGACCATTTGCTATCATTTTATCAACACGGCGGTTTATGCGTTCATAGAGCTCTTTCCTCTCGAGAGAAAGAATGAATGTCGCTGCAGAATATCGTGGCTGGGAGTGGAATTGCGTCTGGAGAACCGAGATGGGTTTTCCTGTTACGTAATAAACCTCCAAGGCACGAATGATACGTTGCCGGTCATTTGGTTTGATATGTTTGGCGTGTGGATCAATCCTCCGCAGCTCGTCGTAAAGACTAGGCAATCCCTCTAATTCGCATCGTCTCGCCAAACGTTGTCTTACTTCTTCGCTTCGTGATGGAACGTCAAAAATACCGTGAAGCAGACCTTTGATGTACATGCACGTACCGCCACAAAGGATAGGAAGCTTGCCACGTTGACGAAGTCGGTCAATGTGCTGGCTAGCCTGTGCGACAAAATCGCCTAAATTGTACTGGTAATTGGGATCAACGAAGTCGATTAGACGATAGGGGACTCCACAAAGCTCCTCGGGGGTCGGTTTGGCTGTCCCAATCGTAAGGAATTTATAAACTTGCATCGAGTCTGCGGAGATGACCTCAGTATCGAGCTGTTTCGCTAGCTCGACAGCGGTGGCTGTTTTGCCGACCGCCGTGGGGCCAGTGATAACAATGAGATCTGGTGAACGGCGCATTTCACATCGCTTCATTGCGCTACAACAGCTATCAAAGAAACAATTCTTCCCGTTTTCGCGCCTTCGCCCCGATAAGAGTAGTAGCGGTGCATAGCATGCTTGGTGCAGACTCCGGCAACGGAGATCTGATCTTCTGGCACGCCTGCAGCAATAAGCTGCTGACGGTTGAGCTCGGCAAGGTCAAGATAGCGCCCACGCAAAAAATGGCCATCTCGATTGCATAGCCCGCGAAACTTCTGGGCAAATGTGAGCGCCAACTCTTCGCTCACCTCGTAGCAGCAACAGCCGATTGCGGGACCAATCCACACTCGAACATTTTCGGGAGCTCCACCGCATGAACGAATGCCCGAGATCGCCTCCACGGCTATCTCGCCCAGTGTTCCGCGCCAACCTGCGTGAACGGCACCGATGATGCGGCGCTCCTCTTCGACAAGAAGGATGGGAACACAATCCGCCGTAAATACAGCCAATGCAACTCCCGCATCGGTCGCGATGAGTCCATCGCAGTCACCTATTACGACGCTCTCCTGGTGAGAAAAGTCACGGCTGCCGACAATACGCACATGCGATGTATGACGTTGGCGGCAATACGCGGCCGGCAGATGATGGATGTTTAAAGCACGTTTGGTGGCTCGTACCGCATCTTCCAAACTCATGCCTGGGTGGATTAATTTGCGAGTCGTCGCACCTGATTTAATCCAAGGTAGCTTGTTCAAAGGCGACGATAGTAGAGCCAAGTGATCAGGCTCAGCCAGCGACGCTAAAGGGCTTTCCCCTAATCCCATCAAGCATCCTTCCTCGTAGATTCGCGCCAATGGGCAGCCAGTTGCCCACAAGCTGCGCCAACATCTAATCCTTTTGAGTAGCGAATGATTGCAGTGTAATTCTTTCGAAACAAGAAATCCTGAAACGCCAGAATGCGCTCTTCGGGGGGGCGCTCAAAAGGTAAATTCTCGTCAGGATTGAAGGGTATTAGGTTGATTTTACACGGGATCCCTCGCAGTAGCTTCGCCAGACGTTGGGCATCTTCGAGGGAATCGTTTATATCTTTCAAAAGTACGTATTCGAAAGTAATACGTCTTCGAGGTCGCAGCGGAAATTCACGACAAGCTTGTAAAAGTTCAGCTATGGGGTAGGCCTTATTGATAGGCATGATAACATCCCGCACGGCATCTGTTGTCGCGTTAAGCGATATAGCGAGGCTTACTCCAAGGTCCTCTTCACCGAGTCTTTTTATTCCAGGAATTATACCGCTGGTAGACACCGTGACACGCCGGGCAGCGATGGCCATTCCCTCTGGATCTACCATGACACGCAGCGCCGGCACAACTTCACCGAGATTTAAAAGAGGCTCCCCCATTCCCATCAACACAACATTTCTTGGTAGTTCGCCGTGGATTGCCCGCTTGACCAGAAGTACTTGAGCGACAATTTCCGCTCGCGTCATATTACGCTGAAAGCCACCAAACCCCGTCATGCAAAAAGTGCAACCTACAGCGCAACCCACCTGCGTCGAGATACAGAGCGTGAACCACTCATCCTCCTTGATAAGAACACTTTCGACGAATCTACCGTCGGACAGCCGAAACACAATCTTGCGCGACCCGTCCGCCGATTCCCGAACGTCGGCAATTTCCATGTAACCCAGGACGCAGTTTTCAGCTAGCCATTTCTGGAAATCGCGCGAGATATTATGCATCTCTTCGAAAGAAAGAGCCGCTCGATGATACATCCAATGAAACAGCTGTTTAGCTCGAAATGCAGGCATGCCTGCAACCTGAACTAGCCCTCTTAGTTCGTTGAGGCCACTCCCCAATAACACATATCTGCCATTACTACGTTGGGGGAGGTGAGTCATGGGAGGCTGAAGGGATTCAGTATTTTGCGCCTTTGTTCGGTTCACGGGTTTTCACCAGCGAGGGGATTTCCGTTCAAACCGTCGGACGGATTCTGTCCATAGTTTGCCATACTAATCCGGGCTGCAAGACGGCGTGCCAATTCAAAGTAACGTTGGGAAACCTCTCCTGACGGTTCGGCTGCGACGATGGGCACACCGGCGTCACCGGCAGCACAAATTTGTGGAAAAAGAGGGATTTCACCAAGGAAAGGCACTCCATGTGCCTCGGCCACTTCCTTTCCGCCGTTGCGTGCAAACACATTCGTCTCCTTCTTGCAGTGGGGGCACACAAAATAGCTCATGTTTTCGATAACTCCGAGAATCGGGATGTTTTGCGATTTAAACATCGTGATTCCCCGCCGCACGTCCTGCAACGCTACCTGCTGTGGTGTAGTAACCTGCACCATTCCGGTTACCTTAGTCAATTGAATGAGCGAGATTTGCACGTCACCCGTACCGGGGGGAAGATCCACTAATAGATAATCGAGGTCCCCCCACTCAACCTGCCCGAGAAATTGCCTAAGAGCACTGTTGAGCATTGGGCCCCGCCATATCACTGGTTGCTCTTCGTCAAGCAAGAAGCCCATGGACATGACACGAACCCCATAGTTTTCGACCGGGAGAAGCTTGTCCACCTCCTCTCCCCCTGCTGTGCGGAACGTTCGTACTTCGGGCTGCGCGTGGCGGAGACCAAGCATCATTGGAATATTTGGCCCATAAATATCTGCATCTAGCAGACCTACCTTAGCGCCCATCTGCGAGAGCGCCACAGCAAGGTTCACTGCCACGGTGGATTTTCCCACCCCACCCTTTGTTGACCCGATCCCGATAATATTGCGTACCCCTGGAATCAAGTCCCGCTGAAGGAATGAAGCACTGACGTTCGCTGACATTTCTACAGCGACATCACGAACACCCGGAACCTGCATGAGTGCTCTTTTGACCGCGTTCTCGATTTCACTTCTCAGCGGGCAAGCTGGTGTTGTGAGAACAACGGTCAGAGAAACTTTGCCCGAATCATCGCAGTTCAGATTTTTTACCATATTTAGCGAGACTATATCGCGATTGAGTTCGGGCTCGATAATAGTACGAAGTGCTGCCCAGAGTTGCTCTTGGGAAACTTGTGGCATTGTGTACCTTCTCTCTTTCTCGGCTCCAGTTCTGTTAAGGGCTGTACAAAATGAGTACACAGGTAACCGAGTTCACTTTCAGGAGCATTCAAAAACGGCCTAAATTCAGCGCAGACGACTACCGTCGTCGAAAACGGTTAAGAAGTCGGTGCCAAGCAGACCTTGCGCGGACTTTTCTCACTCCGGCGCGCACCTGGGGTTCAACTTTTTCCAGCCACTCCAAATGCCGTCGTGAGATTTCGCTGTCTGGAAAGAGAGGAGTATTGGCTCTTGCAGCTTTAAGCCACGGCACAGCGATTCGACGGTCGGATGCGAAGGTGGGACGTTCCACCCATGAGAGTAAGGGTGCGAACACCATGTCTTCCTCGAATAAGGAGTCAAAAAACGCCTTAGCGCGCCTGGCACGCTCCTTCGCTTGGTTATGGTCTTCGCATACATTGAGAAGAGCTCTTGCAAGACCGGTTGGACTTGCAGGATCAAATGTTTCTATCAACTTCTTCTCGGCCAGTAATTTAGCTGGCTCACAGAGCGCTGTGGTAACAATAGGAACTTCATACTCAAGCCAATCAACTAGTCTCGTCCTTGTGCCAAGCTCTGCTTCGTAGCACGGGAGGTCCACATTGATGGCAGCATCAGCCTGCAAGTAATAGTGAGGGACTTCGTCGGGCGGAACCCACCCCAAAAACAAAAAGTGGGAATGGAATTCACTAGCATCGCACAGGGCCCGAAATTTCTTAAAAGTTAGATTATCGTGCCCCGGAATTTCACCTCCCACAGAAACGAAGTATATCGAAGGATTCTCTCTGATGGCTTGCTCAAGTCCGTAAAATAACGTCTCGGGATCCATCCACGTATTGTATCCACCGGCCCACAGCACCAAAAACGACTCGGCAGGGATAAGATAACCTTTAACCAAGCTGCGCCTATGTATGTGGAGGCCTTTCATGACACGCGAGCTGTTCGGGATGACAGAAATGAGGTCTTCCCCAGCTGTGAATTGGTTCAAGCGGCCAGCTAACGCCAGCTGTGCGAGGAGAGCGTATTTTTGAGGGGTGCTCGCCACACTAAACCGATCGCCATGAAGCAGTGCCTGAAGCATCAGCTTCCAAAGGTCGAGAAGTGAAGCATCATTGTCGTAAGTTGCCGCCTGCAGTTGGCGCTCAGCAAAGGGATCGCCAAGGTAATCCAGCCAAAGAGGAAGCCGCACGGGTATACGTGCAGCCAGATCGTTCATGATATCGGTTGTGGCAACAACGCAGTCAAATTGGCACCGTTCATGCAATGTTGCCAACGCTTCGGGAGTCCGCTGTGAGTGGTACTGAAACCTACAGACCGTTAGGCCTTCTCCGGCGGACTCCTGTTTGGGAAGGCTTACCGCGTCCGGATTGTCCTGAAAGTCTCCAAATTTGATTGTCCCAACGACAACCGAATGATGATGCTTATTGATTACCGTCGCCAAATGCCAGACCCGAATGCCCGGGGCGTGCAACCTTTCAGCCGGATCAACCGGCAGGGGGCCGACACCTAAAACTAATACATTCGACATGTCTCGGATTGTTTGACGCTGCCAGCCAAAAGTGCAATAAAGATTTGCAAAGCGATTTTTGCCGCACAACTCAACGGCTTGGCGGATTCTCCCAAGTAACTTTTTCTCCCGTAGGCGATTGCTGGCCTTCTTTTGAGAGCGCTACAAACTCCACAGAGCAATCCTCACTACGAAACCGCGTAAGATCATAACTCTTACCCATGTGGAGACAGTCAGTGGGACACGGCTCAACACATAAACCGCAGAACATACACCGGTTATAATCTATTTCGTAGCGGGTGAGAATTGCATTTTTGCCCTTTCCGATACTCTCAATTGTAATGCAATCAACTGGGCATGCCTGGGCGCACTGGTTGCACGCTATACAACGCTCTACTTCAAAGACATGAATTCCTCGATAACCGTCCGGAACATCCGGTTTCTCGTCGGGATACTGTAGAGTCACTGGCTTACTCAGCAAATACTTACCAGTGACTCCAAGACCGACAGCTGTGCTCTTCAACGCGTACCAGATAGCTCCGAAATACTCAGCAACTGGCGAATCAACCCGCATGATAGTCTCCTACTTGTGCGATACGCACAACTACCTAGAAATAATCTCAGACTCGAAAGCCGCGTCCTTAATTTCCTCACTTTTCGAACAAAAGAGATCGCCGCGCAGAGTATGGGGAAACGTTTCTGATATGCGAACCGCTACCTCTTGGCCAATCAGCGAGCTTGGTCCCCGAAACACAACTGCCTTGTCAGTCCGGGTGCGCCCCATGAGCTCATGTTCGCTACGTTTCGACACGCTTTCCACCAACACTTTCTGTGTCGTGCCGCAAAGCTGCCCATTGATTTCGGCGCTAATGCGCTCTTGCAGCTCTAAACACATTTGAAGTCGGCGCTTCTTAATTTCGATGGGAACGGAGTCGATCCATTCGGCGGCTTTTGTCCCGGGACGCGGCGAATACATAAACATGAACGCACTGTCCCATCGTGCTTGCTGAATGAGCTCATAGGTTTCTTCGAAATCCGCATCTGTTTCGTCTGGAAATCCTACGATGATGTCCGTGGTCTGTCTCTTATACACATCT
>JANZZJ010000078.1 GCA_026419455.1 Candidatus Sumerlaeaceae bacterium
AACGCCTTGGCGTCTCCTTTGAGTTGTTTCCCATAGTGTTTGTTGGTGCTGTCGCCGCTGCCTTTTCTCTAGGAATGATCCTTGCCGACTACGGTGACATATTTCACAAATACTGGACGCGATTCCGTCGCGGCTTGAGCACAGCCCTCATCGCATTCATGGGGGTGGCGTGTTTATATCAGTGGCACCTATTTTCCTCCACAACTAAACTCGATGTGTGGGGAGAAAGAACCAACCTCTATGAATTCGCCCAGTACTATGGATTGCCAATTTTTGCTCTCGCGTTGTATGGATATTGGCTTTGGTTTAGCGGCCGTGAGGTATTGAGCGACTCTCGGCTTGTGGCGTTACTGACAATTGCAGCTACTGTTTTCATTATAAAAAGAAATCTTGATGCCCTTCATCCTTGGGCAAGCCGGCGGTGGTTACCGGTTCTTGTTCCTTCTTCAGCGTTCGCCATCGCTTTGGCGTTATCAAGTTTTTCGGCCACGATTCCTCGCTGGAAAAATGGCATTATCGTGTTGGGGGCCGCGGCGATTGCTTTTTTACAGTGTTGGCAAGCACCTGTCATGGTGAAAGTGGCCAACTATCGAGGAGCTATCCCGCAGGTCGACAAATGGGCATCCATTCTTCGCGCTGACGATTTTGTCCTTTTGCAGCCAAGTGCCGTAGTTGCCCAATACGGGCCGTATTTAGCAGCCCGATTCGATATTCAGGGATATATTCAGCGTAACGATCCAGAATCTTGGTCGAAATCAAGGTCCGTGGCCGCCATGGCCGGTCAGAACTTTAAACGAACAATTTACGTCACCGACGAAGATCTCTCGCAGTCCGGTCGTAGCTGTGCAAGGCTTGTAGCGACCTTGAGGCTCGATTATCCTGTGGTTCTAGAAACTTTGCACCGGCTCCCCGCTGTACCAACACGGATTCGCGAAAGTATTAAATTTTACGAAATCGACTGGGCTTCCATGCCGGAGGGTTGGTGGCCACAGTGGACTCCCAAAATTGAGCCGCGTCCGCCACAACACCCGCCGCTGAGCTTGAGCATGGGAACAGAAGCTGAGCCGTATCTCGTGACGGGTTTTTTCGCTCCTACGGAACAGCCCAACGCCCAGCCATACAGGTGGACTAATGGTAGTGCCCGAATTGCCATCGGGAAGTTGCTCTCATTTCCTCTGAACGGCGAAACCCTCCGCGTGAAAGCACTTATCCATTCAGGACGTCCAAGTCCCATCGAAGTTCATTGGTACCTCGATCTCCACGATTCGTCGCGGGCAAAAAAGCTGGGTGTTACCGTGGCGCGGTCCGAATGGTCTGAATGTCAAGTCGAGGTGCCAACCATCTGGTTGAGGCCTGACTCCATGCTCGAACTTCAATCGCTGCGCCCCGCCGTCTCTTCTGAAATCCCACCCGGTGTTCTGGGCTTCCGTATACTTGAGCTTCGCATCGAGTAGTGGGTAATGCGTTCTCCTAAAGCGTTGACAGTTTTCATCGCTACTCACCAAGCTGCGCTTATGAAGTGGGCAAAAAGTCACTCGTTTAAGTTTCTTGAGCTTCTCTGTATCCTGTTCCTTACGATGATAGCGACAGGATGTGTCTCGCTCGGGGCAAAACCGAAATTCACAGATGCACATTCTCCCCGATATGCTCAAGTAGCTTCTTCCGTTGAACTTCTCAGCGGGAAGCCTTCGCGCGACTACCGAGAAGTTGGGGTGGTGGAAAGTTCACGTGCTAAGAAATTAACACCCGATGTTACTGCGCAAATGATGAAGGACTTACAGAACAAGGCAGCGTTGCTCGGTGCCGATGCTGTCATTGACGTGCACAGGCTAGCCGATCGTCACGAAGGGTTTGTTAATAACCCGCGTACTCCGTTTCCTTCGGTCATGCAGGGGGAGTGGAAGACCTATTTTTTCCGCGGAACTGCCGTACGGTTCGTGAAACAATAGCAGAGGTTCTTGCACATGTCGCAAATCCGTCGCGTCGCCATCTTAGCCGAAGGATCGTTTTCTCTTTTCGGCGCAAAAACAGCTGTTGGAGTGCTTCGTTATTCCCGTCATGAGACGGTTGCTGTCATTGACTCACAGCATGCTGGAAAGACTGTGGGCGATGTTTTGCCGTTTGGCGGTGGGATTCCCATCGTGGCTTCAGTCGCAGAAGCTCTAAACTATAAACCGGAAGTACTGCTCATTGGGATTGCTCCTACAGGCGGACAGCTCCCGCCCTCATTTCGGCATGCTATTCTCATGGGTATAGAAAACGGTCTGGATATCTGGAGTGGGCTCCACTATTTCCTCTCTGACGATGAAGAACTCGTCAAGGAAGCAGCGCGTTGTGGCGTGCACCTCTGGGATGTGCGTAAGCCTCGACCAGGCTTGGTCGTGGGATCGGGCAAAGCACTGTCTGCCCAGGCCTATGTCATACTTACTATTGGTACAGATTGCAACGTTGGCAAGATGACGGCGGCCCTGGAACTACGAAACGCCTTGGCGAAACATGGGCTGAAACCGGCGTTTGTGGCCACAGGCCAAACTGGTATCCTCATCGAAGGTGATGGAACCCCTTTAGATGCAGTTCCGGGGGATTTTATGGCAGGTGAAGTTGAGCGTCTAGTCATGCGTTGCGATGCTGAAGGAGCAGACGTCATTTTGGTTGAAGGGCAGGGGAGTATCCTGCATCCAGGCTTCGGACCCGTCACGCTAGCGCTCATGCTCGGATCTATGCCGGACGCCTACATTCTTTGCAGCGTGCCGTCACGTACCACTTACCGCCCTGATCACGTTATTCCCATTCCCCCTGTTCGCGATGTGATTCGTTTATACGAAGACTTCATGGCGGTGTCGTACAAGGCACCGAAAGTCCAGGGGGTGGCGTTAAATACGAGTGAGTTGTCAGAAGACGAAGCAAAACAAACTATCATCCACTACGAAGAGGATTTAAAACTGCCTGTTTGTGACCCGATACGAACTGGGGTTTCGCCACTGGTCGAGCGCCTGATCCCCTTAATAGTAGCTAAGCGTCAGCAATCAGATAAGTAGACCCTGCGTGTCGCATGAGACATAAAAACGGCTTCCCTCTGACAGTCGATTTCTTCGACAAGCGCACGACGAGAATATTACCGAAAGGCATCCCATTAACTGATGCCTTAGCTGCATGTGGGTGCATTGTCGAGCAGCCTTGCGGTGGCCGAGGCACTTGTGGAAAATGCCTCGTCCGATTTATCAAAGGAGCACCAAACCCAACCCTCGAAGAGAAAGAGCTTCTTAAGCCCGAAATGCTGGCCGATGGCTGGCGCCTCAGTTGTAGACATTCAATCCGGGAACCGTGTCACGTCTCTGTCACCGTAGAAACTCAAATAAGCGCTTGGAAGGAGTTCGGTCCCGCGGGAAAACTTATTTCGCAACTGCCTCGCTTCCGAACCGTAAAGCTCCCATTGACTCGCAGCGATCATACACAGGCACTGTTGTCGTGGGAAGAGAAGATACTTCGTACCTTGGCAAGCGAATACCAATCGCTACAGCTAACTGCTCGCGGCCTCAGGGAGCTAGCGAATGCCATTGGTGGCAGTTGTAACACTAGCGCTGAAGCGCTGGTCCTAGACGATGCTCTCCTATTGGGTGTTGGCGACTACTCATATCATCCTCCTCTCGGCCTCGCAGTTGATCTGGGAACAACTACAATCGCAGCAGCATTGATTAATCTTTTGAACGGTGAGATGCTAGCCTCGGAGGAGATTATTAATCCTCAAGTTCAGTGCGGATACGATATTATTTCCAGGATCAGCTCTGGGCGAGATGGTGGGGAGCTATTGCACAACATTCTAATAGAATCATTAAATAAATTATCTATGCAGCTATTTAGCAAGATAAGATTATCGCTATCAAATCTTTATGCCACAATGTGTGTGGGGAATTCCTTTATGCTCCACACGCTTTTAGGCGTAAATCCCTCTTCGCTGGGCTTTGCGCCTTACCTACCTGTTTGGCGGTCGCCTTTCGTGAGCATGACAAGGCTGCCGAATTTTCACGATGCTAGAGAAACGGTGCTCATGATCCCACCGATCTTGGGTGGACACGTCGGAGCAGACACCGCCGCCGCGGTTGTCGCTAGTGAGCTTGATAAGCCCGGACCACCAAGGCTGCTCATGGATTTAGGCACGAATTGTGAGATCGTCCTTGCTTTTGAGGGGCGGCTCCTTGTCGCGTCAGCGGCTGCTGGACCTGCTTTTGAGGGAAGAAACATTCGTTGCGGAATGCGGGCGAAGCGAGGTGCTTTGGACAGGGTCGCCTCGGACGCTGAAGGGGACCTATGGGTTCACACGCTAGGAGGGGGGGCGCTGCGGGGAATATGTGGGGCTGGATTAATTGACTTGGTCTCCCTGCTTCTTGATCAGGGCCTGATTACGCCCGATGGCCGTTTGAGGTCGCGTGATGAGGCCCAGCTTGCTACTACTCCCTGCCGTATGCTTTCGCGACTGGTTAAATTGGAATCAGGCGAATCTGCTTTTACAATTTCCCCTCTCGACGCTCAACAGCCTGTTTACCTCACGGCTGGTGACATCCGACAATTACAACTCGCTAAAGCAGCCATCCGCGCTGCTATAGAAATTCTCTGTGAAGAAGCAGCTCTCTGCGCAGATCAGCTGCAGGCTATTTACATTACCGGTCAGTTCGGAACGTACGTGAAAAAGTCGGCGCTCTTGCGACTTAACATTTTGCCACCCGTGAAACCCGGCAAGGTCCAAATCATTCCGAATGCGGCTGGGTGGGGAGCTAGACTCCTAATGATCGACTATGACTGTTGGAGGCGAGCTCTTTCTCTTCTTGAAAAAGTTGAGCATCTCGACCTGGCCCATCACCCGCACTACGCGGATAATTTTGCTGAAGCCACGAGATTCTGAACTGCCGGTCGTAGTGCCGCTAAGATTTAGTTTTTCTTGCAGCTTCAAGTTGGGACGAAAGACTTCGCTCAAGTCGTTCAAGAACCGGCATATTGCGGAATTGAGCCCTAAGTTCACGGAGACGATGCAGGGCATCCTCTAGACCTCGGACATCGTCCTCATGAAGCTCGCGTCGTTGAAGCACTGCCATAGAGCACGCGGCAATTGCATCCTCCTCATTGTAAATGGTCCAATTTGGTCCAACGTCTCCCGTTGGAGGACGTTGTTTTGCGACAAGTGTTACTGCTTTCTCAAAGGCACTCAGAGCTCTCTGTTTTTCCCCAAGATCCCGAAGTATATAGCCAAGCATTAGGTGCAGTTGGAATGACTGAGGGTTTTGCCTAATACCCTCCTCCAGAAACTTCACAGCCTCACGCAACGCGTGCTCGTCGTGGATGGTTTTCAACCACCAAGCGCCTATCATGTAGGCACGCACGTTTTTGGGATCTACCAAAGTCGCAAGGCGATACCAAGGCAGTAGCTCAACACCACCTATGTGTTCATGGGGCAGGCGCGGATCGCGCCACGGCTTTACGGTGCGCTCGAGTGTTCCCAAAAAACCGCGGAAATCATTTTCAGGTGTGCGAATGAGAGTGGCGGCCTCCTCTTCACGATGTAGCTCATCTTCCTTCCCGGCTGGAGTGCCTTGGTCGCCCGGCCCCGTCGTAGGAAGATCTGTGTTGGGTAGCTCTGTCACCGACGTCTCTGCATCGCTGGTAGCTGGTCTTCTCAATTCATGTTTGCTGTGCATCACATCTCCGGATGAGGCAAGCTGCTCTGTGTCTATATGGGGCATGTAGGCGACGCCGCCGTGCAGGTAGCGCTCAGTTTTGATAAATAGCATGTCGCTTAAGTTTGTCCTAAATTCGCCAAGTATCGTGGCGATGGCGCTTGTGTTCCGCTTTTGCTGTGCTGCTAGGTCGGACACTCGCATCGGAGTCACGTTTTCCCGCGCGATAGCGCCCCAAAGAACTGGGATAAAGGCATAGAGGACGCTTGTGAGGAAAAGAGCTCCTTTCAAAATCCGTGGACTGCGCTCTTTGATATCAACCATTGGCATCATAGCGCTCTCCTCCGAAAGCTGAAGCTGCCCCAAGCAAGCGCGACACCTGACACCACAAAAGCGTAAAACATGCGGATAGCGAAATCCATAACATCTAAGGGCGCAAAACCGTCCGTGTAGCGGTCAATTAGGTTCAGAATCCCAAAGTCCGGGATATAGCGGAGCATCCACCTGACAAGTCCTCCCCACCAAGTATCCGGAAGGTGCCCACCAACCGCCACAATCAATCGATGTCCAGCAAGCAAAAGCATGAGCAGGATAACAATGTTGACGGATTTTGGCCAAAATACGGACAAGAAAATGCCAAGCGCGCCGAGCATAGCCAGCGACATCAACTGCAACACGATTGCCTGAAGCAAGGTTGCGGGATGAAGTGCGTCCGTGTGCGGTGCAGGTAGCCAGCCGAGAAGTAACAATACTCCACAGGTAAAGCTTCCTGTCAGCCAAGCGGAGAACCATTTTGCGAGTACGTAGTGCTCGCGAGGGACTGGTTTGGCCAGCAACGGATAAATAGTTCGCGTTTCGATCTCTTCCGGAATTGCTCTCACAGCAAGTAATAAAGTCATCAAATGGCTAAGAAAAAATGCTAATGTAAGACCCAAATTGAGCACAAACGCTGCTGTCGCAGCATCCGTCACTCCTACGGTGCGGACGACAACAGCGCCAATAAGGTAAAGGCCCATAAACAACAACAGTACGTAAAACTCACGCCGACGTAAGGCCTCGAGGAAAAAGGCGCGACCGAGATACCGCACAGTCTCGCGAAGTGGCACCACTGTTGCTGGTGCGTTCATAGCGGTTTCCTCCTGAAGGAGATGTAAGCGAGAGCTAAATACAGACCGGAGTAAACGAAGGCGTAACAGGTTAAAGCGGCGATGGCCCAGGCAGGGATGGGCGACCATACATCGGAGTGCACTACTTTTTCGCTCAGATCAACAAGACGAAGCTGCGGCAGACCATACAGACTAGCCTTCAACACTAACTTTCCTACGGACCCAACAAAATCGTAAAGGTACGAAATACTCGTCATGATAATTGATGCCGCGAAATAGAGAACAGCGCCGATGGTCATAGCAGCATCGAAGTTCAGCCAGAGTGATAGGCAGAATGCGAGCGTAGCAAGAATCAGCAATCCGAGTAATTGCAGGTAAACATATTGCAAGATGAGGAGGGGGGAAATCCGTCCTCCCATGTAGATCGTCCCGCCGATGTAAATGGCCATAAACAGCGCAAAGCAAAACGCAGCCGCCAGCATTACTCCTAGCAGCTTTCCCAGTATAAAGCTCATCCGCGAGACGGGTTTCGCTAACAGAGGATAAATCGTCCGTGCTTCAAACTCGCGCGGGAGCTGACGTGCCGCCAGAGCAATCGTGGTCAGAGCGGCTGCTGTACTCATCACCTGCAGCGAGACCTCACAATAGAATTTTGTCAGTCCTCGGAGTCCGAAGAAATCAATAGACATGATCCCTGCAATAATGAGGCACGAAATCAGCACAATGGCGTAGATTTCTTTGCGCCTCACCGCCTCGAGCAACACACTACGCGCGATGAGCCAAATCGCTCTCATGAGCCTCTCTCCTACGATCGTTTAGCCTGAATAAGGTTGATGAAGAAATCTTCCAGCGACTGCGTCTTGGAATTTGTTGTTACGATTCGAGCTCCTGCCGAAATCAGCTCGGTAACGGCCTTCGCGTACTCCTCAACGTCGCGAATCGTCACTCGGTAAAGGTCACCTGTCTTCTCCAATTGATGGTTGGCGAGGGGCTGTGGCGGCTCTTTCCCGTTGGGCAGACTGAACGTCAGTTCAAAAATATTTAATGGTTTGAGAAGCTCATGGACAGGAGCCTGGGTTACGATTCGTCCCTGATGGATAATAATTACCCGGTCGCAGAGGTTTTCGACCTCCGTGAGCTCATGGGAACTGAAGAATATTGTCCTTCCTCTTTCTTTGAGCCTCAGCAAAACGCTCCGCATATCGAAACGTCCTACAGGGTCCAGTCCACTCGACAGTTCGTCGAAAATGAGAAGTTCTGGATCAGCAATGATGGCCTGGGCAATCCCCAACCGTTGTTGCATGCCTTTGGAGTAGTTGCGCAGCAGCACCTCTTCCTTACCCTTGAGACCAAGCTCTTCAAAGAGGGCTGGAATTCTGCGGCGCAATTCCTGTGGTGTTAGCCCATGTAGGCCGCCGTAAAGCTCAAGGAGTTCTCGGCCTTTCATGAATGGATAGTAGAGTGCCACTTCTGGGAGATAACCGATACGTTTGCGGCTCTCCACCGCGCCCGCGGCCAAGCCAAAAAGTCTCGCCGATCCGGAGGTGGGGAAGATAAAACCCATTAGTGTTTTGATCGTTGTGGATTTGCCGGCCCCATTAACCCCGACAAAGCCGACACATTCGCCCGGATATATTTCAAAAGAAATTCCATCTACCGCACGGATTCGCTTGCTGCCTTGGCCATATTCCACCACGAGGTTCTTCACCTCTATTATTGGGCTACTAGTCTGGCTCATGGCTGGACACTCCCGAACGCCCTAGCTTGTTCTTCTCTAGAATACCCGTCACCGCGGTGGGAACGGGCGCTGTTATTTTGAACCCTGTCCTTGCAGATTCCGTTGCAAATTTAATGCCATCTCTGGTCGCCTAGCAAAGCCTAGGCGGCGTATTTCGTGCAATGGAGAACTGAAACATGGCTAAACAAAGTCTGCTTGAAGCTGTGAGGAGTGGCAAGATCCTCGTATGCGATGGGGCCATGGGAACTGAGCTTCAGCGAATGGGGCTGCCCTTTGGTCTTTGTGGGGACGCATGGAATTTGGATAACCCGGGCGCAGTGGCTGAGGTGCACCACCGTTACCTTGATGCAGGCGCTGACCTACTTCTTACCAACACGTTTAGCACTAATAAGTATCGTTTAGCCCATTTCGGCTTAGGAGAAAGGGTTCGGGAAGTTGCAGAACAGGCCGTACGAATCTTGCGCGGTGTAATTAGTGAGCATGTATGGCTAGTAGGCGAGCTTGGTCCCCTCGGGGAATTTCTCGAGCCTTTCGGTGATATCAGTCGGTCTGAGGCTATAGCCGCCTTTAGGGAAACCGTGGAGGTATTTGTGGGTGAAGGGGTAGAGGCGATAATTATCGAGACTATCACTTCTCTGGATGAAATGGAAGCGGCCGTTGAAGCAGTGAGAACTGTGACGGACTTGCCGCTTGCGGCATGTTTCACCTTTGAAGTATCGCCCGCTGGTTTGCGAACAATGACTGGAGCCACTCCTCAGCAATGTGCTGAGTTACTAGCTCAGCTTCCCGTTGACATCGTGGGGTGCAACTGCGGCACAAACATTACAAGCACGGATTATGAACGCATCGTGCAAATTCTCTCGCAGACGAGTCAGAAGCCGGTTCTGATTGAGCCTAATGCCGGTACTCCCGAGCTGGTCGACGGACAAATTGCCTATCGCACAACTCCTGCAGATTTCGCAAGAGCGGTCCCGGCCTACGTTCAGCAAGGAGCGAGAATCATCGGTGGCTGCTGTGGCACGGGACCTGACCATATCCGTGCGATACGATCAGCCGTAGACGCTTTAAGCCGGTAAGCGTAGACCTTGGCAAGAGCACCAGTATCTCCTAGAGGACAGAGAGCAAAGCATGACTTCTCCCTGGCGGATTCCGCTGTCAGATCTTGAGTACAGCGAAGAGGAAGAACTCGCTGTTCTGGCCGCAGTACGTTCAAAGTGGCTTACTATGGGGCCGCGCACCAGCGAGTTTGAAGCTCGGCTGGCCGACTATCTTGGTGTGCGCCACGTGGTAGCTGTAGCAAATTGCACCGCTGCCCTTGAAATGGCTTTTACTGTCGTGTGTCAATCTGACCAGCAGCAAAGGCGTCTTGTCGCCATGCCGACTATGACGTTTGTAGCAACCGCAAATGCAGCTGTTCGGGCCGGCCTTATCCCCGTCTTACTCGATTCCAGATCAAGCGACGATCCTCGCCTCAACATCGCTGCAGTGGAAAAACTTCTGTCTTATGAGTCGCTCGCCGCAATTTGCACCGTGCACTATGGCGGTGTTGATGCAGGCGCCGCGGAGCTTCGCAAGCTGGCTGAGCGCTCCCAACTGATCCTCGTGGAAGACGCTGCTCATGCTATCGGCGGAAAAGCGCCCGACGGTCGTTCACTTGGCACCATTGGTCACATTGGGTGTTTTTCCTTCTTCTCGAACAAGAACTTGGCCACCGGAGAGGGTGGGGCACTTGCCACCAATGATGATGAGATTGCCCGCGCTGCTCGTTTGTTACGCAGTCACGGATTGAGTTCGAGCACTGTTGAGCGTCATCACGCGCGTACTACAGCCTATGATGTGCTTAGCATTGGGCACAACTACCGCTGGAATGAAATATCTGCCGCCCTGGGAATCGTACAACTAGCCAAACTCGACTGCCTCAACGAGAAAAGGCGCGAACTTCTTGCGCGTTATGCTAGAAACCTTGTGGATTTGCCTGGCGTAAAGGTGCTCTTCTCTGCCGGCGAGTATCTTCGGCAAAGTGCCGCACATTTGTGCGTCGCAGTTTTTGAGAACTCGATGATCCGTGATGCTGTGAGAGAAGAGCTCCATCGCCACGCGATTCAAACATCGCACCACTATCGCCCTGTTCATTTATTTTCCGCTTACAGAACCGCCATACGTGAAAGGAAAGTCTTACTCGAGCCATCTCCACATGCCGAAGAGTTTGCAGATCGTGCCTTGACGTTGCCGCTTTACCCCAGTCTTTTGCCGAGTGCAGTCGATGAAATCTGCCACTTGATTCGCAGCGTTCTCTCTAAGAAATCTGACCACCAATGACCACTTTGAGCGTTATCATACCCGTATACAATGAAGCCGGGACATTGGCGACAGTGCTAGAAGCCGTTCGCCGCGTCCCTTTGGACAAGGAAATCATTGTCGTGGACGGCAACTCGACTGACGGTACGCGAGAAATACTTGAGCAGGAGTCTGCTCGTGGCGATTTATTTCCCATATATCAGTCCCAGCGCAATGGCCGCGGCGGAGCCTTACAGGAAGGGTTGCTCGTGGCACGGGGCCGAGTGATCGTTTTTCAGGATGCCGACCTCGAGCTAGACCCATCGTGTTTCCCCCAATTACTTGCACCTATTGAAGCGAACGAATGCGATGTTGTGTTCGGATCTCGTTTTTTGGCTGGGCGCCCCAAAATGACGTTCCTGCAATATTGGGGAAATCGTTTGGTCAATGCAGTGCTCAACCTACTCTACGGTACGCGTATCACTGACGTTGAAACTTGTTACCAAATGTTTCGGCGCGACGCTGTTCGCGATCTGAGATTTGATCGCAAAGACATGTCATTCACGGTCGAACTAGCGGTAAAAATGATTCGCAAAGGTCTACGAATTAAAGAAGTTCCGGTTGCCTATCACCCTCGAACGAAAGCCGAAGGCAAAAAACTTTATTGGGCCGATGGAATCATTTCCCTTTGGGTGCTTTTCCGGTATCGCTTTTTTTCGTGAGCATGCTACAGATTTTCGATTATGTAAAATGTATGTGAAAACGACAACAAGCGAGATACGAAGGAGGATATGACCGTGGCAAAGCGCGTTGCTGTACTCCTTTCCGGTTGCGGTGTTTTCGACGGTAGTGAAATTCACGAGGCCGTTCTCACCCTTTTGGCGCTCGATAGTTATGGCGCAGAAGCGGTCTGTTGCGCGCCCAACATTGACCAGCGCGACGTCATCAATCACATCACTGGCGAGGCAATGCCTGAGAAACGCAACGTTCTTGTGGAAGCAGCACGCATTGCACGAGGCAAGATCGAAGATCTATCCAAGATTACGCCAGCTGTCGTTGATGCCCTGATCATGCCCGGTGGCTATGGGGCGGCCAAAAATCTATGCTCTTATGCAGTGGACGGGGAACGTGCCAAGGTTCACCCTGAGGTAGCCCGTGTGGTTCAAGAATTCGTTAAAGAGAAAAAGCCTATCGGGGCCATTTGCATAGCACCAGTTGTCATTGCTGCAACTTTTCGCGACACAAAGGAAATAATTCCCACACTGACGATTGGGAATGACCCCAAAACGGCTTTGGATTTAAGCACAATGGGGGCAGATCACATCGACTGCACCGCTCGCGAAATTATTGCCGATCATAAAAACAAAATTGTAACCACACCCGCTTACATGCTCGCGAAAGGCCCAGCCGAGCTTTACGTTGGCATTGAGAAGCTCGTGAAGCAGGTTCTTGACCTGTGCAGCGTGGACTGAAGGGGCGGGAATGGGTAAAGAGATTGTAACTTTTGCGAGTGGACGTTTTGGACTTGGTGGGGTTTGGGACATACCCCCGCGACATCCCCCTTATCCCGCCGTGATTTGTTGCCACGGTTTCACTGGGCACCACATCGAGGCGCGGCGGCTGTACTCGCGGCTGGCTAGAATGCTTTGTGAGGCAGGGATAGCAGTGTTCCGTTTCGACCACCGCGGGTGCGGCGATTCCTCCGGAGACTTTTTGGATTTTACTCCCATGGGCTTTCTGGAGGACTTGGATGCGGCCGAGCAGTTTTTCTTGTCGGACCCACGCATAGAGCATTCTCGTATCGCCGTCGTCGGTTACAGCCTCGGTGGAATCTCGGCATCCTATCTCTTGAGCCGTCATCCGGACTGGCGGACTGGTGTTCTTTGGGCTGGGGTGGCGCGTCCGGATATCATTCGCGATCGCTTGGCTCAGTACCCCGCCTTTGAAGGCTATGAAGAGCGTGGCTACATGGATTATGGGGGGTTTCGCGTTAGCAAGGCGTATATCGACGAAATCGGCTGGCGCACGAAACCTGTGGAATGGCTGAAGGCGTTTCCGGGGCCAGTGCTGTTTTGCCACGGGGAAGACGACGACATTGTTCGTGTTGAACAGTCGCACCTCTTTCTACATGTACGCAACCAATCTGGCGATGAGCTTATCGTTTTTCCGGGAGCGGATCATGGCTTTTCATCTTGCGATGTTATTGACGATCTCCTTAGTGCTACTTTGACGTGGGTAGGATCCAAGTTGGATGTTAAAGTAGATTGCTGAGGGAGTTGAGAGAAATGCCCACGTTGCCGATTCAAAATCACGCAAAATGGCTCTTCATCCTTGCGCTCATCCTGACTGGTATCGGGGTCGTTTTTGTGCTGAGCGCAAGTGCGCCTTATGCTGCTAAGGAAGAAATGCGGCATTTTGCTAATGCTTTGAATTTGCAGGACGCCAATATACCTACCGAAGCACCATCAGTTCATGGGACAAAATTCTTTCTGCGCCAGCTTTTCTGGGCGTTAGTTTCATTTTTCCTCCTATGGATTGTCTCCTTCACAGACTATTCCGTCCACGCAAGGATGTCGAAAGTTTACCTCCTTGTGACGATTGTCCTGCTGATCTGTGTTTTTGTACCTTACATTGGCCTCGAGCGAAATGGAGCCCATCGCTGGGTCCGTCTAGGTCCCTTTCAAATCCAACCGTCGGAACTGGCCAAAGTGGCGCTAATTCTTCACTGTGCTCGCCAGTTTCAGATCAGATCATTTGTCGTCCGCCGTTTCCGGGCCATTCCCGACCTCGTGCCACACGTAGTGCTGTTGAGTGTCCTCATAGGACTAATAGTCATCGAACCCGATCTTGGAACTTGTGTCGTGCTTGGGACCATCGCTGTTGCCATGTGGGCCATTGGAGGCGTGCCGCTGCGCTACTTGGCCTCCATGTTTTTGATCGGCCTCATTGGGGTAGTGGCTGCTATCGTTTTCGAGCCCTATCGCGTAAAACGCGTACTTGCATTTATGGACCCTGAGAAGGATCCGTTGGGAGCGGGTTACCAGCTGCTGAACTCGCTCATTGCCGTGGGAACAGGCGGACTTACGGGGCGTGGCTTAGGTCAGGGGCCCGCCAAATATCTATTCCTTTCGGAATGCCATACAGATTTTATCTTTTCGATCATCTGCGAAGAAACTGGCTTTATTGGAGCCACCATAGTCATTTTGCTATTTCTGTGTTTTGTCATCATAGGCCTTGATGTCGCCAAGCGTGTTAACGATCCGACGGCAAAACTCATTGCTGCAGGTATCTCGCTGATGATTGGCGTGCAAGCGTTCGGCAGTATGGCCGTCGCTCTAGGCCTTGTTCCCACGAAAGGGCTGGCTTTGCCTCTCATAAGTTACGGGGGAAGTTCCTTGCTAGCCAATATGTTGGCGATCGGCATTCTGATTAACATTGCAAAGAATGTCGCTGTTAAGTCAAAGCCGCATGTGGGCTTAAAAGCCGATTGGCAGTAAATTGTCATTGGCGAACTCGAATTTAAGAAGTAAGAAGGAAGGGGTGTGCGATGGCAAAAATTTTAGTTTTCTACTACACCAGAACCGGAAACACAGAGAAAATGGCCAACCTGATCGCGGAAGGAATGAGGTTGGTACAAGGTGCAAGGATCGATGTAAAGCGTGTGCCGGGAATCACCGCCCGTGAGTGGCTTCAGTATGACGCCCTCGTTGCCGGAGTTCCAGTTTATTACGGCATGATTCCGGCTGACGTTAAGCAGCTGTTTGATGAAAGTGTAGAATTCCACAGCCAGCTTCAGGGAAAGCTTGGTGGAGCATTCGCGTCCTCGGCAAACGTCGGTGGCGGTAACGAAACTGCCATCTTGGACATCCTTCATGGTTGGTTAATTCACGGAATGCTCGTGTTTGGCGATGCCATGAACGATCATTATGGGCCGGTCTCCATAGGAGAGCCTGACAAGCGTGCCACAGACGTGTGCCTGCGTTGGGGGCGAATTTTTGCAGAGACGGCGGTGCGGCTGTTTGGGGAAACGAAATAGACCGGAGTACTCGTGCATCAAGAAGGTTTCTCTTGGGCGAGAGATCTCTCGCGGACGGGCCTGAAGCAGCGGGATTACCCCTGGGTGTTTCAGTAGATGCAAGCAGCTCAAAAAGGTGGAGCAGCCCCTACCACCCACGTGCGGGAGACAGCAATTCGCGTTTCCCCCTCACCTGCTGCCTATGTTTCTTAAGCCTATACAATGGGGTTAGGCGCTGGGGTACGTGCTGTCATTGTCCCATTCATCTTTCGTAGTGACTGACGCGGATGCCAATGTAGGAACTCCTTCATACGGGGTTTACCTCAATAGCTAAACAGTCGTTCGACGCTCCCTACAGAGGACGCAGACGACTGTCAGTCTCAAGTTGCACCTATGTGGTTAACAACTTGACGAGCCATGGGGACATGGCCAACAGGAAGATACATCTCAGTAGTGACAATTTCAGGTGCAAGAGTTCATGGCACTACAAAAATCACCTCCAGGAGATGTGGCTATGACGGTTCGTTGCTCGCCAACAATGGTCTTCGTAGCCACAGTTCTCTCGCCGACAGCGCGAAGAAACAAACGCTTAGCTCATTAGAAAGGAATAAACCAGTATTCTTACCGTTTCTCAAATACGATACCAAGCGGAAGAAGTTCAATGACATCAGACGTAAGCTTCTTACAGGCCGATGAGATTCTGGTAAACATGGGACCCCAGCACCCCAGTACGCACGGCGTACTGCGCGTTCTCGTGCGAACTGATGGAGAAGTAGTCCGTAAGGCGATTCCGTATATTGGCTATCTTCACCGCTGTAAAGAGAAATGTGCTGAGGCATTAACTTATCAGCAATTTATTCCTTATACCGACCGGATGGACTACCTTGCGTCCATGTCGAACAATTTCGCGTTTTGCTGGGCCGTGGAGAAGCTCGGTGGCGTGGAAGTGCCAGAGCGTGCCGAATACATTCGAGTAATCGTTGCGGAGCTACAACGCATCGCATCCCATCTGGTCGCTTTCGGTACGTATGGGCTCGATCTCGGCGCTGTTACTCCATTCCTGTACGCCTTCCGCGAACGCGAAAAGATACTTGATATTTTTGAACGAATCTCTGGTGCTCGCTTGACCTATTCTTACGGGCGCATTGGAGGGGTCATGAGAGATTTCGATGGCGTTGCTATAGACATGACCCGCCGTTTCCTCGACGATTTTGAAAAGAAGTGGGAAGAGTACAATGCTCTTCTCACCGAGAACGAAATCTTCATCAAACGAACCGCAAACGTGGGCATAATTCCAAAAGATCTTGCCATAGCCTATGGGCTCAGTGGACCTTGTCTGCGCGGGAGCGGCGTGCGGTTCGATATCCGACGCGCAGAGCCGTACAGCATTTACGACAGATTTGAGTTCGACATTCCCGTTGGCGAAGGCCTCATGGGATCAGTAGGGGATTGCTGGGACCGCTACTGGGTGCGCATGCTTGAGATGAAAGAAAGCTGCAAGATCATTCGCCAGGCCATCGAAGCGATGCCAGAAGGACCCGTGAGTAACCCGAAAGTCCTGCGTGTGTTTAAGCCAGCCGCTGGCGAGATTTACTTTCGAGCTGAAAACCCTCGCGGCGAGCTCGGTTTTTACATCGTCAGTGTTGGCGACAAGAAGCCATACCGTTGCCGCGTGCGAGGACCAAGTTTTTGCAACCTCAGTGTGCTCAGCGAGGTGGCAAGAGATTGCCTGCTGGCTGATGTGGTCGCCATCATTGGTTCGATTGACATTGTTCTTGGTGAGGTGGACCGATAGAGGGCTCTACCAGGGCGGTTGCTGGGCTACTATCTCCTCCAGTGCTTCCTGAAAAACCCTGACCACGCCGTGAACGTACTGCTCTGAGGAGAAGTGCATCAGGCAATGCTCATAAGCCGCGAGACCCATTGCTCGGCGCCTATTTGCGTCACAAGCCAGTAACGTGGCTGCCTCCACAAATTCGCTCATGTGTTTCCAAAACTCCTTGTCGTCGAACGCATTCTCGTTTCCGATGAGAAAACCGGTCTCGTTGTCCACTATGAGTTCTTGGATTCCGCCAACGCGACTTCCAATTGTGGGAATTCCTGCAGCAGCCGCTTCAATGACAACCCGTCCAAACCCCTCCTCATTGCTAAGAAGAACATGAACGTCCATGGCAGCGAAGATTCCAGCTACGCGCTCCTGGAACGGAAGGAATGTCACGCGGTCGGAGATTCCAAGCTCGTGAGCACGCTTGCGCAATTCTTCTGCATAATATTCGTGACGAGGACTTGGGTCACCCACAAACAAAAAGCGTGCCCGTGGTACGCGAGCTAGAATGTCTGGCGAGGCATCCAAAAGAAATTGCGGCCTTTTTCTCGGCATGAGAAGCCCTACCATTCCGAACACAACATCAGAGGGGTCAAAGCCTAGGCGCGCCCTTACTTCGTCGCGCCGGCTCTTTGCTCGCTCAAATTCATCAAATTCGATCCCGTTGTACACAACACGTACCTTCTGCCCAAACCACGCTTCCTGAGCAAAATCTTTAGCTGCAGCGTGGGACACAGCGATAATCCGGGTGCTGTCTCCAAGTAAATAGTTTTGGATCATCCTTGGCGACACGCTAAGGCGGTTATGCGTCACCACAGGCACTAAGGGGCCTCTCAAACTTCGTCTAATAACAATGCTCGCAAAAAGCTCCCGCCACAACGGCATGTCGGATGAGGCAACCACAGCATGCGGATTGGGGTAAATCTCGTTGCAATGGATGAGATCAATCTTCTCCTGATGAAGAATATTGCGCAGAGCAATGAGCCGCGAATGCATCGTGAGCCACGAACTTCCCTTGCGCCAGGGAGGCAATTCGAGCGCAATCCATCGCAAGTGCCGTTTGTCCAGTTCTTCGGTGAGAGCTCCCTGTCGCGGCACAAGGACTAAAGGTTCAAATCTTGTTCCCGCTAGCTCTTTCACTAGGGTCAATAGGCTTCTACGGGCACCAAGAAGTCGCACACTTGGTGTGATGTGGAGCACTCTTACGCGTTTCATCAGGACAACGTTTCTCGATCCTAGCTTTGCTACGCAAGCGGTTGTTTAAAGGGTTTAGCATGGTCGCGCGGATAACGAAGCGGAACATCTCCCGTGCGCTCGACGACAAATAACACGCGATCTTGCCTGTCGCCTGCGAGGCGGTAGGGCACAGCGTCAATAAGTGTTCCGCCTATTTCAGGAAGAATCTTTTCTGCGCGTGTTGCTTCACCACAGGAAGCCTGTGTTTTGAATAACACTAATCGGCCCCCTAGGCGCAATAGAGGCAGCCCTAACTCGCACAGCGAGATAAAAGGGCCAACGGCTCGTGCAGTCACCATGTCGCATGTGTTCCGATGAGCGCTTCGGGCAAACTGCTCTGCCCGCTGTGCAATGACCTCAACGTTAGGTAGGTCCAGCTTCTCGATGGCGAGGCGGAGAAATGTAGCTTTTTTCCCGATCGACTCAATGGCGAACCAGCGACAGCCAGGTACGCAAATGGCGAGTGGTACTACGGGAAAACCAGCTCCTGAACCGATGTCAGCTCCTTTCTGGCAGCTACTTACCCAAGGTAGAAGCTTTAAGGGTGCGAGTGAATCAGCGAAATGCAGCCGCGCCATGGCTTCAGGCTCGCGTATGGCAGTGAGGTTGATCCGCTGATTATATTCGATGAGCAAACTCATGAAGCGCGCGAGCTTGGCCAGCAGCTCTTCGTCGGCTACTAGCTCGCTGATCCATTCTTCGCGCTGCAAGTAGGCGCGGCTTTGCTCTTCTTTACTCATGGGCAATTGCCGCCGGTGAATAGGGAAAGATCATATAGAAACGCAAGTCAGAAAACGCGTTTTGCAATTACCGTAGGATTGGCCATAGTTCTCGATTGCACCGCCAAATCATAATACTAGCGTAACAATATCGTCTGAAACAAAACACCCACTGTTTTCGGAGACAATGCTTTGAGCGCGGCTGAATTTGTCCATCTCCACCTTCACAGCGAGTATAGCCTACTCGATGGGGCATGTCGCTTTGAATTGTTGCCGCAGCGAGTGGCTGAGCTCGGGATGAAAGCGGTTGCTTGCACGGATCACGGAAACCTTTTTGGCGTCGTTAACTTTTACGACGCCTGTATTGCGCATGGCATAAAACCAATTATAGGAGCAGAACTTTACATCACCGCGAAGAGTCGCCATGAAAAGCGCTCAGAAGGTGGTCGTGCGTCAGCGAATCATGTGCTCATTTTGGCTGAAAATGCTGATGGCTATGCAAATTTGTGCAAATTATCTTCTCTCGGGTTTCTCGAGGGCTTTTATGGTAAGCCCCGCATTGATTTCGAAGCCCTCGCTACCCATCGTCAGGGATTAATTGTCACCACAGGTTGCTTGAAAGGACTAGTGCCCGAGGCACTAATGCAGGACGACATCAAACGGGCACGAGAGTATCTTGGGACCTTTAAAGACATCTTCGGGGCGGAGCACCTCTTTGTCGAGCTCATGGATCACGGTTTGGAGGCTCAGCGCCGCATTCTTCCGACTTTGGTGGAGCTCGCGAAGCGTGAGGGTTTAAAAGTTATTGCGACGAACGATTGTCATTATCTCACGCGTCAGGATGCTAAGTTTCACGACATTCTGCTTTGCGTTCAAACGGGGTCAACCATCAGTGATCCTCGGAGGATGCGTTATGAGGGAGAGGAGTATTACGTCAAATCGCCAGCCGAAATGTACGAAATCTTTCGCGAGATTCCAGAGGCGTGTCGTGAAACAGTAGCGATTGCCGAGCGCTGCAATGTTAAATTGGAGTTCGGGCAAAGACTTCTTCCTGTTTACAAACCTCCGGACTCCATGACCCCCGAAGATTACCTACGGAAGTTGGCCTTTGATGGGCTTGCTAGACGTTATCCCCAACCCACAGAACAGCATTATCAGCGCCTTGAGTTGGAACTAAACACCATATGCCGAATGGGCTTTGCGTCCTACTTCCTCGTGGTTTGGGATTTTGTTCACTACGCCAAACTCAACGGTATACCTGTGGGGCCTGGACGTGGGAGTGCGGCCGGTTCCCTCGTCTCTTACTGTTTGGAAATTACAGATATCGACCCCATTGAGCACAACCTGCTGTTCGAGCGTTTCCTAAATCCCGAGCGCATTTCTATGCCCGATATAGACATAGATTTTTGCTACGAAAAGCGGGGAAAGGTCATTGACTATGTTAAGCGCAAGTATGGCGAACGCAACGTTGCCCAGATTATCACGTTTGGAACTTTGAAACCAAAGAACGCCGTTAGGGATGTGGGGCGTGTTCTTGAAGTTCCGTTGGACAAAGTGGACCGCGTTGCAAAGCTCATCCCGGATGCGCTCAAACCGGAAAAAGGGGAAAAAGCGATCGATCGTGCACTCCGGGATAGTCCCGAGCTGAAAGAGCTCTACGAAACCGACGAACAGGTAAAGACAATCATTGACTACGCCCGACAAATCGAGGGCATGGCACGCCACGCATCGACTCACGCAGCGGGGGTTGTGATCTGTGATAAAGATCTCACAGACGTCGTTCCCCTTTACAAAGTGACCGATAGCAACGACGTCGTCACACAATTTCCGATGACTATTGTCGAGCGCATTGGCTTGCTCAAAATGGATTTTCTAGGGCTAAAAAATCTCACCATTATTGAAAACACCCTCAGCAGTATTCGCAAAAGCCACGGCGTCGAGATTGATTGGCAGAAAATTGGTTTGAATGACCCCGAAACCTACAAGCTTCTGCGTCAAGGTCGAACGCTCGGGGTGTTCCAGCTTGAATCGGAGGGTATGACCAAGCTCGTCCGTGAGCTGCGGCCCACGCGATTTGAGGACCTCGTTGCGTTGTTGGCGCTCTACCGCCCTGGTCCTTTGGGTTCGAACATGCACATGGAGTTTGTCGAATGTAAGCACGGCCGCAAAGAAGTCGTCTATGACCATCCATCACTGGAGCCGATTCTACGGGATACCTATGGCATGATTCTTTACCAAGAGCAAGTCATGCAGATTGCTCAGGTCCTCGCGGGTTTTTCCCTCGGTCAGGCCGACATCATGCGCCGGGCCATGGGAAAAAAGAAAAAAGACGAAATGGAAAAGATCCGCGCGGACTTCGTTGCAGGTGCTGTCCGCAACGGTGTGGATCAAGCGTTAGCCGAGCGCATATTTGAAAAGATTGAGTACTTCTCAGGCTATGGATTCAATAAATCGCACTCGGCTGCTTACGCGCTCATCTCATACCGAACTGCCTACCTTAAGGCCCACTATCCGGTGGAGTATCTGGCAGCGTTAATGACCAATGCCGTTGGCGACAAAGTTGAGGAGATGGAAAAATACTTTGCTGAAGCCAACGACATCGGAGTCAAGATTTTGCCTCCCGATGTTAATGAGTCCGATAAGTTTTTCACGGTTAGCCACGGCAATATACGTTTTGGACTGGCCGCGATAAAAAACGTCGGCGAAGCAGCTGTTGAAGCAATCATCGCCTCGCGTGAAAAGGGCGGCCCCTTCCGCAGCTTTCCTGATTTTGCGCAACGCGTGGACCTTGCGCTTCTTAACTCTCGTATGCTCGAGGCGCTCATCAAGGTTGGTGCATTCGACTCGCTCGGGGTCAAACGCAGCCAACTTCTAGAAACTTACTCACATATCATTGCATTAGCTCAGGAACAGCAGCGCGAGCGCGAGTTGGGACAAGGTTCGCTTTTCGACCTCATCGGGGGGGAGAGTGCCCATGCCACATCCCTGAATACCATTGAACTGCCAGATATCCCTGAGATCTCCGACCAGCAAAAAATGCAGTTTGAGAAAGAGCTGCTCGGTTATTATGTTAGCGGGCATCCCATGCAATGTTATGAACCTGATATTGAAGCGTTCGCTACCGCAAGTTTGAGTAAGATTCTGACAAAGGTCACTTCTGGCGACGACGCCACAGTATGCGTGGTGGGACGCGTAGAGAACGTGACGAGAAAAGTTGATCGCCAAGGCAGGAGCATGGCATTTGTCGAACTCAGTGACACATTCGCGTCGCTCGAAGCGATCTTCTTCGCAAGCGCATACGGAAAATATGCAGACCTGCTTGTGCGCGATAATGTGCTGTGGCTGACCGGGCGTCTTGACGTAAGAAATGATCGTCCAAAACTAATTGTGAATGAGGCAGCGACAATTCAGGAAATCCGCCAAAAGCGGCGCTATATTATTTCTATTGTTTTGCGTATCGATGCAGATAATCACTCAGACTGGTTCATGGAACTTAAGAGTATCTTGAGTACCCACAAAGGTACACGACGCGTGCAGTGCGTCGTCAATATTCCTGCCCACGGCGAATTAATCGTGGAACTCCCCAAAAAATTTTCAGTGGCGGTGACGGAGAACTTTGTTTGTGCTCTGAGAAAACTACCGTTTGTAACGAAAGTCAGATTTCTGTCAGAAGACGCTAACGGATAATTCTATGCAGGGCCAAAGAGGTAGAAACCGCTTTCTTGATTTTCTGGAGATCCACGATCCCCTCGTCTTGCGCCGTAGCGCGTTCACTGTTGGGATACTGGCCCTGCTGGCGCGTCTGGCCTATTATTATGAGCTAAGCGGCAAACCATACTTCGGCGCCCCATTGCTCGACAGTCGCTGGTGGCTTCAGGAAGCTCAGGCATGGTTACAAATGGGGATTTCTGAGCGTTCTTTTTTCCGCCCCCCGCTATATACTGGTTTTCTCGCAGGTATCTTAAGCGTTGCAGGCCAAGCAGCTCCTTTTATCGTACCGTTAATTCAGCTTCTTTTGGGTGTTGTCTTCTGTGTTATTCTCGTGTATCTTGCCTCACGCATATGGAGCATCTCTGCCGGACTTGCGGCGGGTTGTCTTGCGGCTCTTTACTCTCCCCTTGTCTTTTACGAGGCGGAAATCCTCAGCGACAGCCTGACTATTTTTTGGCTTGTTCTCTTTTTGTTCGAGCTTGTCCGAGGAATTCAGGAGCAAAGGGTTAAGCACTATGTGTGGGCTGGGATATGGGCCGGCGTTGCCGCGTTGACGCGTGCAAACGCGTTGCCGCTTGGGCTGGCTGTTCTCATCGGGCTTATCATTCAATGTGCATTTCGGTGTGAAGCGAAACCACACTGGCGGCACATCCTGGCCTTTATCCTTCCACTCGCTACGCTCGTCCTTTTGCCTACAGCTCATAACGTAAGCGTGGGCGATCCCGTCATTATTTGTGGGCAAGGTGGGATTAATTTTTTCATTGGTAACAACCCCGCTGCGAACGGCGTCAATGTCATCATTCCACGATGGACCGAGCAGGGCAGCCGCTACCGCGATACTGTCGAAGAGTTTGCCGTCCTCGGTTACTTGAGTCATGAGTATGGCAAAGACCAAGCATTACTGAGATACGAATCTGGTGAGCGGCCGCCGTGGCATGTCCTCGATCGATTTTGGTACGCCGAGGGGATTTCTTATCTCATAAACGATCCTCGAGCAGCTATCGGGCTATATGTCAAAAAGCTCGTCGCCTTGCTGAACAACTGGGAGGTGCGCAATAACCGCGATTTTAACATCGCACGTATCCATGAATCCGTTGTTTTGCGCCTTTTGCCGTTTGGCTTCGGAGTTGTTCTGGCTTTGGCAGCGAACGGTCTTCGCTGGTGGCGGCAAGCGCCACGCAGAGGTATCGGCTGGATAGTGCTTTATCTTCTCGTCAGCTGCGCTGTTGTTCTCGCGTATCTCGTGGCTGGCCGTTTGCGCCTGATTATCCTTCCGGCTCTTTTTGTTCTTGCCGCTGTGGGCGTCGAGCGTGTTTTTCGAGCTCTCCTACTTTCAGATCTCCGAGAATTAGCACGGGCTGGAGCCACCATAGTGGTGGTAGGGGCTGCCTCGTGCTATTACTGGCCGCAAATGGACTTTCGATACTCTCCAGAGCAACTCATGGGCGATGGCATCAGGGCGACATCCTTTGCTGCCGGTGAATGGGCTATGCTCGCGAATGCATCTTTGGAGAACGGCCATGCGCAGCAAGCTGCCGAATATGCGACTCGATCGCTGGCGGCCGACCCCTCTTTTGCTTTTGCATGGTTGATTCTCGGCAACAGTCTGTTGGCGGTAGACGAAGTCGATCGGGCTCTCAGTGCTTACGCCAGAGCGTTGGCTCTTGAGCCTGCAAGTCTGCGCGTACGAAATAATCTAGCAGTAGGCTTGGAGAAAAAGGGACAATTCCAAGAGGCCGCCGAAACATATCTCGATGTGCTGCGAGCCGACCCAGCTGATCCGCGTGCTAACGCCAACTTAGCAGCTCTTTTGTTAAGGTCGGGGGACAAAAGTGCTGCGCGATCCTTTGCCCAAACAGCGCTAGAAAATGACCCCGAGCAACTTTTGGCACGTGCCATCGTAGAACTTACTCAGACCCAAGAAGAGACAACTCCACCTAAGCATAGAAACATGTTAACGCCACATTTTCTCAAGGAACTGAATTCTCCTTTGCCGCAGCGCATTGACCTTACCTCGTCGCGTCCCTTGGCGGTGCTTCTGAAAGATGCTGGTGTGAGTACGGGTGGGCTTGATTTGTTGATTTTCAGCGGACAGCTGTTTCGCAAAAGCGCTGAATAAGCGCCTGCTTTCTTCGTATATTCGACGCGGTTCTTATTCTGTTCGTTGGCGCACCTAATGGGATTATAAGCCGGGGTAGCTCAGTTGGTAGAGCAGCGGACTGAAAATCCGCGTGTCGGCGGTTCGATTCCGTCCCCCGGCACCATTCTCGCCCCAAGAAAGAGAGACGAGTGCTCTTCGTCACACTCTTTGCCTCGCCTGTAGCTGTCTCTTATACACATC
>JANZZJ010000145.1 GCA_026419455.1 Candidatus Sumerlaeaceae bacterium
GTACAGCTTAGTGAGCCCAGCTCGTCGTGCCGCAGTTTCCCCAATTTCTTGGTGATATTGTGTTTCCCATGTGCCCAATTCCAACATATCGGCAAGCACTGCAAAGCGCCGCCCGGGAACGGAGAAGTCATTGAGACTCAGAAGCGCCGCTTCTACGGCAGCCGGACTAGCATTATAATAATCTTTTACGAAAAAGACACCGTTAATCTCTTCCACTTCGCTGCGATTCTGGGCTGAACGGAAACCACGAAGAGCTTCAGCGCAAGTGCACAAGTCGACACCAAAGTAACTTGCAATGGCAACTGCAGCCAGGGCATTCACAATATTGTGCTGGCCGAACATGTACAATTCAGTGCTGACCGGCTTTTGCGAGCCGAACTGGAGATCGAATTCGTAACCAAAGGGGACACGCGGCCGCACGTTAGTTGCACGAACATCTGCCTCGGGCGCATAGCCAAATCGTATCACTGAACGCTTTTGCGCCCACTCTCGAAATGCGCGCTGAGAGGCTGGATCATCAGCATTAAGGATCAAAGTGGCGTGCGGAGGGGCATAACGAAGACTTTCACACTTGGCCAAATACAACCCTTCAGGGGACGGGAACATTCCCACGTGGGCATTGCGGATATTGGTCAGCGCCACACAATCTGGTGCCACAATTTCCGTCAGTCGCCGCAGTTCGCCAGGCGCATTCATACCTAGCTCAATGACTGCGGCACGGTGTGCATCTTCTAGTCGAAATAAGGTTAGCGGCACCCCAATGAGGTTGTTCAAATTCCCCTCTGTCGCTAACGTCGGAAAGCTTTTCTTCACGATTTCCGACGCCATTTCTTTGACTGTCGTCTTGCCACTCGATCCTACCACGACCGCAATAGGGACATGGCTCATGTGTTGGCGCCACAGCCGCGCTATTTCGCCAAGGGCGAAGAGGGTATCTCGTACCACAAGTTGGGCTATGGAGTTGGCTAGCGATTCATCACGACGCTCCACGATAATCGCCTTAGCACCGGCACGGCAGGCCTCCCCCACAAAATGGTGTCCATCGAAGTTTGGCCCTTTGAGAGCGACAAATACATCTCCTGGCCGAAGTTTACGTGTATCTGTGCTTACACCGTGGACGACGACCGCGTCGGTGGGGCCGACAAGGTCAGCATTGATCCACTCTGCGATTTCGGTAAGTAGCAAGTGCACGAGTTCAGCCTTCTCTCAGTATGTTCTGCCTTCAAGCCGATATGTTGCGTCGTGGCCGTTTGCGCCCGAGCCGATCATACCGCTCGCGAAGCAAAGCGCGGGCGGTCTCGCGATCGTCGTAAGGGATCTTCACTCCTCCGATGTCAATATAAGGTTCCGCTCCCTTGCCAGCGATGAGGACACAATCGCCTTTACGTGCAACATCGAACGCATGAGCGATAGCCTCGCGCCTGTCGAGCAGAATGCGCCATGAACCATCGGGGAGGGTCGTGCGCTTGATTCCCTCAACGATCATGCTAGCAATCCTTTCAGGATCTTCGCGGCGTGGATTATCGTTGGTCACAACCACGTAGTCGCTAAGCGACGCGACAATCTCACCCATCACCGGACGCTTGGTAGGATCACGTTCGCCACCGCATCCAAACACTGTGATGATTCGCCCGTTGGGTGTCATCCGACGCGCGTTATCGAGCACTCGCTGGAGAGCATCGGGAGTATGAGCGTAGTCAACTATTACCGCAAAAGGCTGTCCGATATCTATTCGCTCGAACCTACCGGGCACGTCTGTTAGCGCCTGAACTCCTCTTTCAATCGCGCGAGGGTCGAACCCAGCGGCATATGCTGCTGCCACTGCGCCCAGAATGTTGAAGACATTAAAATAACCTAGTAGAGGCGAAACAATGTTGAGCTGGGTGCCGTCGGGCGCCACCAAGCGGAAACGGATTCCGCGAGCATCGAGTTGGAGATCGAGCGGGTAGAACATGGCTCCTTCTTGCAACCCATAGGTCAACTTGGCTGCAGGGAAATCCGTAGCGAAACGTTGGCCCCAAGCATCGTTGATGTTGAAGACTGCCCACGGTTCCGTAGCTTTGGTGCGCGGACGAAGCAGGAAATCGAAGTAGAAAGAGCGTTTCGCTGCCGCATACGCCTCCATCGTGCCATGGTAATCCAAGTGGTCCTGAGTGATATTTGTCAGGATTCCGACATCGAATTCGATTCCAGCGATACGCTTCTGGTGTGCGGCGTGGGAAGATACCTCCATCGCGACGGCAGCCACCCCGTGGCGACGCATCCGCGAGAATAATTCGGCCAACACCAGGGCGCTCGGCGTTGTGTTGGAAGCGGATTCGCGTTGATTAGCAAAACGATACTCGATTGTTCCCACAACCCCAGCACTCACTCCCGCGGCGGTACAAATGCTTTCTAGCAGGTACGTGGTCGTGGTTTTCCCGTTTGTCCCCGAAACCCCGAAAACAAGCATGTGTGCCGTGGGATTGCCGTACCATGCGTGAGCCAAGGCGCCAAGAGCTTCTTTGGAGTCGGGAACTTTCAGGATTTCGACACCCTCATAAGGGGGGATTTCCTGTTCCACGACCACAGCTCTGGCTCCCTTTTCGACGGCATCGGAAATGAAGGCATGCCCGTCACGTTCGCTTCCCCTGATTGCCACAAAGATAGCCCCGGGCTCCACCCGGCTTGAATTATCAGTCAAGCCACTGAGGATCAGCCCAGGCTGGGAAACGGGCACGTGTAAATTTGCTTTTTGCAGCAGATCGGACAGTTTCCACGTCATAGCATCCACGGTAATGCTTCACCTTTCCCCACCATTTTGTGACGAGCGCGAGGGAATTTCGTAGGCGCTGCGGACAGGCCTGGCTGGAGGCGCTGGCTCTGTCGCTGCTCCTACCTCTCTCTGGTCGGCTGCTTGTCCTTCTTTATCCGTTCCCGCTTCGCGCTTTTTGTCCGCGATTTTACTCCACGAGCTGCGTCCCGCATCTTGAGCCGGTCCACGCCGTACCCGCGGGTCGGGTTCCTCACTGAGCGACTGTATGGCCTCCGCCGAAGGGTTATTTTCATCGGTCGGAGGGGAATTAACGCGCCGTCGAACGGAATCCCAGGCGCCCCCTGCAAGAATAGAGGTCGTTGTTGGTATTTTTATGGCGTTGCGCCCGTGACGTATTGTGACCTTCACATTGTCTGCGGGGAGCTGAGCCAAGGCTGAGGAAGAAACTTGATCTCCTAGAGGATTATCACTGTCTTCTCGGGCCGCGAGCGAACGATTTGTAAGCGGCGCAAAGACGACCTCTATCCTTTCCCGGCGGTCTATGGTTTCGTGCGGTTTGGGATTCTGGTTTACTACGACACCCGAACCGGTGAAGGAGAAGTCGAGATTGAGCTGAGCGAGGATTTCGGTGGCCTCTGCCATGGTTAGCCCGGTGAGATCGGGCATTGTATCCGGTGCCAGGTCATAGTTATCTGGCAGCGGAGTAGGTTCGGGCATACGTTCGGTCGCAGCAACGGTCGGCTCGGCCTCGGCACTCTCAAACTGCGCAGCCGTTCCAGTGGAGGGCGGAATCCGCAGTACCTTCAACGCGTGGGCTGCAATTTCTTTGAACACCGGCGCCGCTACTTGCCCACCGTAGTAAGTGCCGCCCCGCGGGTTATCTACCCAAATGTAGATGCAAAGTTCTGGATCATCAAGGGGGGCAACGCCACAGAACGAGCTAATGTAGTTTCCGCGCGAGTACCGTTTTGTTTCGGGATCGAGCTTGATTGTTGTTCCCGTTTTCCCACCGACGCGATAGTTTGGCAAAGCGGCGGCTTTGCCTGTCCCCTCCCGAACAACAGCTTCCATAAGCTCGAGCATTCTTTTTGTAGTTTGTGGACTGCCCGCGCGTCGCCCCGTTTCAGGCTCAATAAGCTTCACGCCCGCGCCGCGGAAGTTTCGAATCTCGCGAGCCACGTGAGGCTTCATGTACACACCGTTATTGGCAATGGCCGCTGCGGCTGCAGCAATTTGAATTGCTGTGGCTTGGAGCTCATAGCCGTAGGCCAGTGATGCCACACTTTGCGCGGTCCAGTCTTTGACATGCCTCAACAATCCTGGCGCTTCGCCAGGCAAATCAATTCCGGTCTTTTCACCAAAGCCGAAATCCACGAGGTGCTTGTAAAACCGTGCCGGTTGCAGGCGCATTACGGCAAGCTTTGCCGCAGCGACATTACTTGACTGGGCGAAAGCCGTGACTATCGGCACTGCTCCCATACCGTGAGCATCAACGACTGTTCGGCCGGCCACAGTCCATCTGCCGCCGGCGCAGTCAATGACTTCGCGGAAGGAAGGTATTTTTCCTTCTTCAATCGCTGCTGCATAAGTGAAGATTTTCATGACGGATCCAGGTTCAATTGCATCCGTGATGGCGCGGTTGCGGAGGGCGGCTGGATGGGCATGCTGGATTGCGGTCAGCGAGAAACTCGGCACAGAGGCCATGGCCAACACTTCGCCCGTTTTCACCGCGTAAACTACTGCCACCCCGGCATCGGCCGAAGATTCTTGCACCTTTTTCTTCAATGCCTGTTCGGTGACCTGCTGAATATCGCGATCTATGGTGAGGACGACGCTGTGTCCGTAAGTAGAAGCGAGCACCTCAGGATCGAGCGGCTCGAGGGGCAACCCGGTAG
>JANZZJ010000184.1 GCA_026419455.1 Candidatus Sumerlaeaceae bacterium
GTCCTGGAGCTGTCCAGTTATAGTCGCCTCCAAGCTGCAGCGTCGCTGGGACCAAAGGCTTCGTCCCTGTGTTAAAGACGCCATTGAGAACCTGGACAAAAAAGTCTGTTACTTGCACCCCATTAAGCGTGTCGGGGAAAACAGGAGTGACGTTGCTGCCCTGTTTAAAGTACAATTTGTCAGAAGTCTGCCATTTCACCCACTTTTCAGTGCCAACTCCTGCGCCAACAAACTTATTAGATGCCGCACTTAATTGATAAGGGGTTCCGGCTTTGTTTGGTATTGTTAAAGGGCTGAGGCCAAGGAGGTGGATAGGGCCGCTCGACAGGATTGGCCCCCAATGGATATTAAGGCTGCTTGTACCACCCGCGGTAACGATCGCGCCTGACATAAGTCCAGCGCTGGATGCGAGAAGTGGCTGGTTGATTTGATCTACTCCTGGTACCAGCAGAATTTTTTGTTGGACGATCCTGGTTTTCGATCGAGGCGGTCCAAGCACCTGTCCCTCCGATTCGATGATGAGGGTTACCTTCCTAAGGTCGTCCTTGTAATAGGGTCCCGCGGCAGAAAGTCCAGAGCTTCGATAGGGAGTTGTAATGCGAATGCGCGTAACGTAAGCGCGGGCTCCATCACCACCGCTCATAAACAGTTTTTCGGTCGGGTTTTGAAAGGAGTCATTCCGGAAGTGGATAACTTTTCCTCCTGTCCCCGTGAACTCGTAGAGAACCTGACGTCCGTCCGGCAGAGTTTGCCCACTACCAAATGACGCATCAAAGTTAGTAAAATAAGAAACGATCTGGCTTACAGTCATATTATCGAGAAGCGTCGTATTGTCGCGGTTGGCACGTACGTAATTGCTGAGCGCCAGTCCTCCCGACGTGATTTTCTCAAGTTTTTCTCCGATGGTGTTCCCCACTTGCTGTTTGGCAATTGTCGGATTCATCAACCACGATTTCGTCGCCGCCAAGCCGGACATCGCTGCGTGATAGGCTTCCTCGTAAAGCATCTTGTTGAGGCTTGATCGCGACAAATCCCGGACGTGAAGAACCATTAGCCCTGTCACAAAGAACATGACCCCAATTAAGATCAGCGTGACAACGAGGGCTGAACCGCGACTAAAGTGTCGCAGGACCCGATGTCGTGATGTCTTTCGCATAGTTCGTTTCTCCCTTGTCTGGGAAGTGATTCTTAGCAATAACATCGGTCAGAAACTGACCATATTGGGGATTGCCGGGATTGTTAAAGATCCGTGCGAATCCCCGGTACGTGAACCCGGCGATCAAGGTCAGTCGGAACATACTTTGATATTGTATAACAAAACTCTCGAGATGCTCAAATTTAAAAGTGGGGTTGCCCACTGGATTGCCGTTAGAATCCCAACTCACATTGTTCACGTTCTCATACCAATGCAGTTCTTTCCGTCGAGTATGGTAAGCGAGTACCCCCGTTGTTACTTGGGTTCCCGAGACAGGCAATGCCACTAAAATTCTCCTGTATTCAGCGGCTGTCGGTGGATCTCCGGGAAAAATGGAGAAATATGCTGCCCGCCTGAGCAAATTTGCTGTCACCTCGGTTGCATTCGATGCGTTGATCTGGCTCAGCACCTGTTCATGAACCCCCACAAAGTTGCGGCTCGAGTAGAAAGTAAGGTACGCAAGGAAACTGAAAATGAACCCCATCACCCCTATCCCAATAACCATTTCGGCAAGTGTAAACGCTCGTCGTGCCGTATTAGCGAATTTGTTCATGTTGTGCCTGCCCTCACCAAGGTAGACATACTCACCGTCTGAACGCGCGAGGCACTGCCGCCAGGTCGCCAAGAAACGGTGACGCGTGCCAAGCAAAGCCTTCCTTGTAACGGCGCTGGCTGCGGATTGTTCCAATCCACCGTGCCGTCGTCACGTACAGGATAAAAATTCACCTCTACTGTCGCTTCAATCTCCAGCCCAGGAGCATTAAAAGGAACAAGAGTCTTTACACCGGCATCAATAGACGCGTTCGTATGCACAGCTTCCATAGCCTGTCGGGCATAATTCAATGCGGCCAGTCGTTGCTTGTCGAGCTCCATGGCCTGGCGGCTGTAAATGATTCCCCCCACGACCGCCAAACCGACCATCAAGGTGATTAGCATGGACAGAACCACTTCAATAAGCGAAAAACCTGCCCTGCTTTGCTTCAGCGAGTAATGCGGTCGGTTTCTGTCATGTTCCCATCTGTTTTTCATTTCTACCCTCTACATCCATTAAGGATGTGAGCACAAAATATGCCGATGCGAATTGTGCTGGTGTTCACTTTATGATTGATGATAAAGCTAACTAAATCAATAACTCAAGGACAAACTTTGCATGGATGTTAGGGATCAGCGTGCTCGCGCACAAATTTTGTGCAACAATGTGACCCAAGCGGCTCAGTCAGTCTGAAATTCTACTCGCCAGATCGGGCATGCTTGATTTGTCACCCGCGACCATATAACGGGCTTCTTTGTCGGTGCGCGTCACATTCTCATAGACGCCGTGGTCCCTGCGAACAAGTTTAGTGAACCCTAGTTCTTTGAGTTTAGAGTCCCCCACAGGAGTACATATTCCGGGGGCGAAAAGCAGCTTCTCGACCGGAGAGTCAAGTGGCGTTTCGCCAGGATCGAGGCCGGCCGCCTGACATAGCTCTCCCCACGTCTTGATGCGTTCGGACATCTTGTGCACAACAGTTACAGTCCTCCCGTTTGCCGGGCATCGGTACTCGTAAACGGGCATAAACCAACCCCCCACTTTATTCTACGGTGTGCAAACGATCATTTTTAAATTATCGTGTCCTCGCCTGTGATCTTCACCCTTTGATGGCGCGATGAGTGCCTCTGCGCTTCGATGATTTTACGAATCGTGGCCACAGTTTGATCCAAGTTTTCGTTTATGACCACATAGTCATATTTTTCCGCAAAATTAATCTCTTGGCGAGCATTGCGAAGCCGTTTTTGAATCACAGTCTCAGAGTCGGTCCCTCGGGCGCGCAGGCGTTGTTCGAGTATCTTCAAGGAGGGGGGAAGCACGTAGATAAGCACGGCACGATCGGATTGTTTTTTAATGCTGAGCCCACCAACGACGTCGAGGTCCATGACAACGTCGCGTCCCCGCGCTTGTTTTTCTTCGACGATGTCGCGTCGAGTGCCATAGTAGTTGTCGTGTACCTTTGCCCACTCATAAAAAGCGTCAGCCTCAATGAGGCGGCAGAACTCGTCTTCGCTCACAAACCAGTAATCGCGTCCATTCACTTCACCCGGTCGTGGTGGACGACTTGTCACTGAAACCGAATACTCCAGCCGTGGGTCCGCCTCGAGCAACGCTCGGCATACCGTACTTTTTCCCCCACCGCTAGGCGAAGAGAGGACAATAAGCATGGGAAGTGGTTCAAGTTCGATCGGCATACTGGTGATTCCCGTGTTGATGCAGTAGTGGCGTCAAGACGCTTTTAGCGCGTCAGCGTTCAATTACCACCTTACTTCCTAACCCTAGACTTGGCGAAAAAGCTATGCCAAAGACAAATGCCGACAGCTAGGGCCACACAATCGGTAGCCCAGTCGGCAAGCGAAAAGGTTCTATTGGGCACATAAAGCTGATGAATTTCATCAAGTAAGCCGTAGACCGCTCCGACGGCAAAGGCAATTGCATGACGACTTTGCTTTGTAGGATGGGTCGGAACTAAATGCATAAAGGCTCTGGCTAGCCAAAAACCAAGAGGACCATACAGGAACGCGTGCACGATTTTGTCAGCAAAGGGAACTCTCACATCAGGATACATGTCACCGGGGAAAGATGAGAGCACAAAGATTACTAACGCCCATCCTGCCGGCGCAAAAAAACGTTCAAAGCGCGTGCGAGGCGGACTCAAAACAACGCTCATCAGAGCGCTCAAGCATTGTCTCAATACACCGGGGGACGCGAAAACCATGGTTAGACAGTTAAGGACTCTTTTGCTTTTTCGTAAACTAGCACCCCACCCACCTCGACACTGTCCACAATGCAAATGATGGCGGCATCAACCGGCTTATTTTTTGTTTGTTCAGTCAAGCGGGCGCTACTACCTTGCACCACGATGACGACGTCGCCAATCCCAGCTCCAACAGCGTCACAGGCAATCACATAGCTGGACGACAGCTTCATGTCGAGCTGGAGGTTCTGAACGACGAGCAATTTGAACCCCCGCATTCCTTCGTCCTTTTGCGTCGAGACGACAGTTCCAACCACTTTGCCCAAAAGCATGAGTTGAGCTCCTTTGCAAAATCAGTCCGAATCCTGTGGATAAGCTGTGGATGACTGTGAGCAGTTTCAGTACAAAGTCAAAGCTTGAAGCTAAATCAACCCCATCTCTGGGGTAAAACTTATAAAATATTGAAATAATGTAACTTGACGAAAAATGTACGTCAGAGTTTTTTCTCTTGAATCGCTGGGTCTGCCGCAGGCTGTGCGGGGGAAACGGAGCGCCCGATGTTGTGGAAAACTTGCCCCAAAAATCTCGCAGGAATGCAACTCACCGCTGTTTCCCTTTGGACCATCGCCAACTCCACCTCTGTCCCTGCAGCAGATCATTTTTTCGGTTCGGAGAGCTTCCAGAGCTTGTCAGCAACCTGATCGAGCTCCTTGCGAATTTTTATTGTTGTTAGCCACCGTTCAGGGATGGCTTGTTCACCGAAGCGGGCTCCAAGGAGAGCTCCAGCAACGGCCCCTAATGTCGCCGCATCGCCCCCAAGATTGACTGCCCGCACCAGGCCTTCTTCAAAGTCAATTGCGTTAAGGACAATCCAGTACGCGGCCTGCGTCAGGGAAATAGCAGCGCCACTGGCGTCGAGTTCGTCATACTGAATTTTGTTCACTGCCTTGAGAGCTTTAACCATGTCAGGCTCGATTACTCTGGTTCCAACCATTTGCCGATATTCGCGAGACTCGCGGGCCTCGGTAACAAAGCGCCATGTCTTAAACAGAAGCTTCGAGGGATCCTTACCGGAGGTAAGGTAGGACACGCCGAAATTGAACGCAAGGCAAGCATCCACACAGCGCTGATCATAGTGAGTGAGTCGGCACACGTTGATCGTGTCGATGATCATTTCCTTGGGAAAAAGCCGGCGGAGCATTCCGACTGGAGCCACGCGCAGCAAGGCTCCTCCACCGTCGGCGTATTCTGGCATTTCTTCTGCCACTTTTTGCGCGACGGCATAGATATCCTTTGTACGCGCCTTAATTCGCGATAGTACAGTGCGGGTAATGGGACCGGCTGCCCGTTTGGCGTCTGGATGGCTTGCAAAAATATCCAGGAGCGTTTTGAGAATGGCGCGGGGATCAAGTTCCTCAGGTGTTTCGGCGACGCTCTGGGCGACTCCCAAAGCCAGCAATGTGTCAATGCCCACTTGGCCTGCAGGAAGATTCAGGCGGCCACCGCCAACGACCTCGCGGTGCACGCCGAACTTTGATCGGACCTCATGTCTCGGCAAATCATCCACCGTGGCACCGAGGGCATCTCCTACCGCAGCACCCACCAGCGCTCCACGATAATAGTCCTGAATGGGATCCATTGTGCCTTAGCCTTTTCTATAATTAAAATTGCATGCTAAACTTTTTCCTCAGTACTCGTGTTCCCGACCTGGAAATGTCCCTGCGCGTACTTCTTCTGCATAGGTAGACACAGCACGAGTCATGTCATCAAGAGCGGTTGCGTAGCGCTTAGCAAATTTCGGCGTACGTGACGCTGTGAGCCCGACAACGTCGCTGAAAACCAGTATCTGGCCATCGCAACCGCCTCCTGCACCAATTCCTATGGTTGGAATCTTTACCTCTTGGGTGATTCGTTCGGCAACCCCTGGAAGTATGCCTTCCAGTACTATGGCAAAGGCGCCGGCCTCTTCCAATAGTTTAGCTTCACGTATGAGTTCTTCGGCATCCTGCTCTGTTCTCCCCCGCACTTTGTAGCCACCCGTTCGGTGAATTGCCTGAGGTAGTAGCCCAATGTGGCCCAAGACTGGGATTCCGGCAGCAATAATGCGCTCAATCGCAGGAAGGACCTCACAACAACCTTCTAGTTTGACTGCTTCTGCCCCAGCTTCCTGAACGAAGCGACCCGCATTGCGCACAGCATCTTCAGCCGATATCTGGTACGAAAGAAAAGGCATATCAGCGATGAGAAAGGCATATTTGACGGCACGCCGAACAGCAGCGGTGTGGTGAAGCATCATCTCCATAGTTACGGGTAAGGTACTGTCAAATCCCAGTGCCACCATTCCTAGGGAGTCGCCTACTAGCACAGCGTCCACATCCGCCTTGTCCGCAGCAAGTCCGGAGGCAAAATCATGCGCGGTGATAAATACGATGCGCCGTTTCTCTTCTTTAAATTTACGGAAATGATGGACTCGGCGTCTGAGCCTAGCTGGCGGTTGTTCGTTCTCTGCGCTCATCTTTTTTCTTTTAGCGTATTAACTGTCACCTTGTCAAGACTCACTCGCGCCCAGCTGCGCCCCTCCACGCATCACTACAATGACGGCGTTAAAATTATTAAATGGAAGGGGTGGGGATACACGATTACGAAGCTTTCTGTGCTAGCTCCTGTGCCAGGGCCAGCGCTTGCTCGCGATTGCTTATTCTTCCTTCGAGCTGGGCATCCAAAACGCTGTCGAGAATTTTCCGGTAGATGGGTCCAGGCGGGATCTTCAACTCATCGCGCAAATCATGCCCGTTAATAAGTGGTTCAGGCAGTGGCTGTTGGCCACCACTATTTTCACGCATCTTCTGAAGCTCTGCACGCGCGAACTCGTAGTTCTCGAGGTTGCCATGACTAGCCAAACAGTCCGCGCGATGAAGTTCTATTTCTTCATCAATGGTGGGTGTCGCCAAGAAACGGGCACGTTTGGCGGGACGCATGTCACGTATCGAAATGAACATCATATGGCGCCGAACCATTTCCACGATGTGCTCGCGCTGAGCCTTGGGAAATTTTAAGCGCTGACATATGGTGTCCGCCATTTCGGCACCTACTTTGTCATGATTGGGAAACGCGATGCGATCTGGACCTAATACACGCGTGGCCGGTTTGCCAAGGTCATGAAAAAGCGCCGCGAAAACAAGCGTCGTCGAGGGATGAGGCGGGAGTTTTTCCAGTACGAGTTTTGTATGAGTGAAAACATCGCCCTCGGGGTGGTACTCAGGAGGTTGCGCAACGCCTTTTAAAGCGGCGACCTCGGGTAAGAGAACCGTCAATGCCCCTGACTGATCGAGAAGCTCAAGAAATCGGGCGGGATTGGAAATAAATCCGCGCGTTAACTCCTCATAAATTCTTTCAGCGGACAGCAACTTGAGGTCTTCTGCATGTCGACACAATGCGTTCCAGGTCAGCGGCTCAATTGAAAAGCCAAACGACGCAGCAAAACGAAGTCCTCGGAGCACTCGCAAAGCATCCTCTTCAAACCGCTTGTCGGGATTACCTACTGCGCGCAGGATTCTTTTTCCTAGATCGTCGCGTCCGCCAACGTCGTCGTAAATGACGTCGCGAAACGGGTCCCAATAGAGGGCATTGATTGTGAAATCTCGTCTTTGGGCGTCCTGCGAGCGGGTGCCAAACTTGACATGCGACGGATGGCGATGATCGGCGTAACCAGTTTCAGTGCGGTAGGTAGCAACATCAACATCCATCCCATCTTTTGCTACGAGAACCACGCCAAATTCAATGCCAACCGGCTTACAATGATGACCGAAAAGTTGGATAAGCTTTTGAGGGGGCGCTTCCGTTGCGACATCGCATTCAAACGAAGGGACACCGAGTAAGTGATCCCGGACACACCCTCCCACGAGAAATGCCTCATAGCCTTCGGCCTGAAGCCTCGAAATGACTTCGCACGCTAATTTCCAATTTTTCGTTGAGGCATGGTATTGACACATTCTGAGCCTAAGATAAGCAGATATGTGTTATGAAATTCAATGAGGTGTTGAGTTGCCGAGTTCTACTAGCGAAAAAAAGATCAGAATTGTTTATTTGATTACAAGTTTAGATGTCGGAGGAAGCGAACGACAACTTGTAGCTTGGGTCCATGGACTTCCGAAAGAGAGGTTTGAGTGCCATATTGCCTGTCTATCAGGTTATGGTCCCTTAGAGGAGTCGGCCCGAAAAGCTGGTGCGGTCCTTCATGATCTGCGCTATCCTCGCACTGTCTCTTATACACATCT
>JANZZJ010000101.1 GCA_026419455.1 Candidatus Sumerlaeaceae bacterium
ATTGATGAATCGGCCAGGTCCCCTTTTTTGGCGGTTGGTGGAGTGTTAGCTGAATGGGATAGGGTCCTCTCTTTAGTTCGAGACTGGCGTGCTATGAAGTCAACCTTGAAGCTGCCGGAGGATCAGGAGGTCAAGTGGAAGACCAAAGTCCGTGACGGGAGCCTGCTCCAGTTACAACAAAAGGCAGTGGAGTTTATCGTCAAAAAAGAACTGCGAACTATCGTGTGCGTGATGACGGATAAACGTAAGAAACGTGCAGACGATTCCAAGCAGGGTGGAGAGCGGGATTTCTACTGCGAAGCTTTAAAATACGTCGTACAACGCGTCCAGGAAATATCGCAGCAACGGCCGGAGGATGTTAGGAGTTGCGTCGTCATTTGCGATACGCCAGGGCTCAATAAAGAAAGGAAACGGGAAAGTGACAAGAAGACTCTGGCTGGGTCAATCCGGCGTGGCCAGAAAGCTGTATTAACCACGTATGCAGAATGGTATAAAGCTGGGACAGCGACCCTACCGGAGAAAAAAACGATTTGGGGGCCCCTCACCGATAATGGGTTTCATCCTTCGATGCTAATTGGAGATGCTACCTACCATGACATGCTTCAGATAGCGGACGTGGTAGTTGGAGCTACGGGGGAATGGGTAGCAACTGTGAATAAGAATAAAGAATTGTCAACTGAGCACAAGTCCATTATAAAAACTCTTTCGAGGTCGTTCCTACAAGATTCTACGGATCGAAGTTTCTGGGGTAAAGGGTTCATACTTTGGCCTCCGGACGAAGATCTTTGGAAGAAATTAAAAAATAGCTTGGGGTGAATAGTTACTCGGCTTACGGCCGAGGGTAGCCTTGTTAGATGTACCATGGACAGCACGCCCCCACAGGTTTGCCAGGGGAACTCATTGTGAGACCGCATCGCTCGGACACTGACGAGTCGGCGCGGCCAGGGGTCGCAGAGGAAAGTTTGGGACGAGATGTGACGTTCTGCCGACTCCCAATGGGCCAGCAATGGCACGGAAAAAATCCACAAATTGTGCCAAGTGCAGAGGGGACGTGAATTTTCCGTTAGCCGTCTAATATCAAGGCGTTTGGGCGGACCTTGCCCCTGCTGTGAATCCGGGCCCGAAGGGGCGTCGGTCTGATCAAGCGAGAGGGGAGCCACGAGTTGCCACCGCATGACCATGGAAACGATCCGAGAAGAACCTGAAGACCCTGGACCGCGACGCTTGCGCCGCGCGCCGTGTGACGTGAACGGTCGGCGCCGTCTCCACGCTTAGCCAACCGGTTCGCCTCCGGCCGCGCCCGCGCTCCCATCGTGGCCGAAACGGAGGTGAACCATGAAGAATAGGAAACTGTTTTTCGTCCCCGGACGGCGCGATAAGCTTGGCGCCGGGGAATCGAAGAGTTTTCCACGTTTCTACGAATCCTTCCGTCTGTGCTGCTCTGCCCGGTTCCCCCACGACCGTAGAAAGTCGGTTTGCTCCCCCATCCAGCGGCTATCGGGGAGTTCATCACATTGGGCTGCTTTTGAAAGATCAGATTTTTTAGCTGCGAAGAAGCAGGAGCTGGTCAGCAATTGCGGGGATAGGAGGGTTGCACCATGAAAAAGTTTCTCTTGGGTGGTGGAGCTGCGAACCGCAATGGCGACGCGCTGAGCGCCCCACGCCTGTCGACCGAGCATGAACGCCGTCTCGTGGAACTTTGCAGTGTTCCAATCCAAGATGCGTTGGATGCTCTCAAAACAACCCTTCAAGGCTTGAGTGGCAAAGAGGCGCGTGAACGTCTGGACGAATTTGGTCCGAATGAGCTCACGCATGTAAAGCGGCTGGGATTTTGGGCGGATGTGCTTCAGCGCCTCACGAGTCCGCTGGTGATTCAGCTTCTGGTCATCACCGTTGTGTCCGCCCTGATAGGAGAACTGAAATCTGCGGTGATTGTGGGCGCGATGATTGTGCTGAGTGTCGGCTTGTCGTACATCCTCGATCGCCGATCCGGCCAGGCCGTGCACAGTCTCGGCAAGCGTGTGCAATCGCGCACCTACGTTTTGCGAGACGGTGTAGAATGCGAGGTTCGGATCTCCGAGGTTGTCCCCGGCGACATAGTTCTGCTGCAAGCTGGGTCCATCGTCCCAGCAGATCTCCGCTTAATCAGCGCCAAGGATTTTTTTGTCAGCGAATCGGCTTTGACGGGCGAATCCATGCCCGTGGAGAAAGTGGCCACAAGTGTCGGTTCTTCAGCAAGCTCGGCTCTCGAACTGCCAAACGCTTGTCTCTTTGGCACATCAGTCACTAGCGGCACTGCTCGGGGGGTCGTCGTCAACACGGGTCCGCGCACTTTGTTCGGGGCCATTTCGGAAAGATTGGCCCAAACGCGCACCGAGACCAGTTTCGATCGGGGTGTGCGTTCCTTCACTTGGCTCATGATCCGCCTGATGGTCGTCATGGTGTGCATCGTGTTTTTTGTTGTGGGGATCACCAAAGGCAACTGGGTGGAGGCCCTTCTGTTCGCCATCTCCATTGCGGTTGGTCTCACCCCCGAAATGCTGCCCATGATCGTCACCGTCAATTTAGCCAAAGGCGCTCTGACCATGGCCAAGAGAAAGGTCATCGTTAAACGCCTTCCATCCATCCAAAATTTCGGCGCCATCGACATTTTGTGCACGGACAAAACCGGTACCCTTACTCAGGACAAGGTAGTTCTCGAACGCCATGTGGACATTCTGGGAAACCTGAGCGAAGAGGTGCTCAACTACGCCTATCTTAACAGTTACTTTCAGACAGGTTTGCGCAATCTCATTGACCGTGCGGTGCTTGAGCATGCCGACCTGGACGTCCAACAATGCCAGTTGGTGGATGAGCTGCCTTTCGATTTCCAGCGCCGGCGGATGTCCGTGGTCGTTGCGTACGAAGGAAACCATGTCCTCATTTGCAAAGGCGCGGTTGAGGAGATTTACGACTGCTGCAACCGCTACCAGATAGGCGACGAGATTTACCACCTGGTCGACGTCATTCGTCGCGACCTTTTCGAGGAGGTCGAAGAACTCTATCGCGATGGCTTTCGGGTTCTCGGCATTGCTTACCGCGAATTTCCCAGCGACAAGACCACGTTTTCGGTTCAAGATGAATCGGAGCTAATTCTATTGGGTTATATTGCGTTCTTCGACCCGCCCAAGGCCACGGCCGACGAAGCGCTGGAGCTACTTTCCCGTGCTGGTGTCAAGGTCAAGGTGCTCACGGGCGACAATGGCCTGGTAACGCAAAAAGTTTGTCGGGACGTAGGGTTGCGGGTGGAAAAAGTGGTGACGGGCGGAGAACTTTCCCGGCTTTCCCCGGAGGAGTTCTCTCGAACCGTGCAAGAAGCAAATGTCTTCGTCAAACTTACGCCCGCACAAAAGGAACAGATAGTCACCGAGCTCCGTCGCAACGGCCATGTGGTCGGTTTTTTGGGCGACGGTATTAACGACGCCCCGGCGCTAAAAGCGGCGGATGTGGGCATCTCCGTGGATTCGGCCGTGGATGTGGCCAAGGAGGCTGCCGATATCGTCCTCCTGGAGAAAAGCCTGCTGGTCCTCGAAGAGGGTATCATGGAGGGCCGAAGGGTGTTCGCCAACATCGTCAAGTACATCCGCATGGGGGCCAGCTCCAATTTTGGTAACATGTTCAGCGTGTTGGGAGCGAGCTACTTAATCCCCTTCCTCCCCATGCAACCAGTGCAGATCCTTACCAACAACCTTCTGTACGATATTTCTCAGACCGGTATCCCTACCGATTCGGTGGATGAAGAACTCATTGCTAAGCCTCTTAAGTGGAACATCGATAATATTAGGCGGTTCGTGATTTTCATCGGGCCTATCAGTTCCATTTTCGATTATGCAACATTTGCTCTCATGTGGTTCTTTTTCCATTGCCGCGCCTATCTCGACCCCGCAGCAACGGTGGCGCAAAAGGAGTGGCTGATGAAGCTCTTTCAAACCGGTTGGTTCGTGGAATCGCTGCTGACCCAAACGCTGATAGTCCACATTATTCGAACGAAGCGAATCCCCTTTATTGGCAGCCGTGCATCGCTCCATCTGACCATGACGACACTTATTATCATGGCCATTGGAGCTTGGTTGCCGTATTCGCCCTTTGCCGCGCATCTAGGGATGGTGCCGCTCCCGCCCGTCTATTGGGCTTGGATCGCGCTTTTCCTTTTGGCTTACGCTATTTTGACTCATACAGTGAAGACCTGGTTCTTCAAGCGCTACGGAGGTGATTGATCGTGGACACGATTCTAGAGGCCCTTCAAGAGGGACGGGTTTTCGAGCTGCCATCGAATGACAAGACCGAATCCTTGCGTTTCTTGGCGCACGTCATCGAAGCATTTCCTGAAATTCCGGCCGGTACGGATGTCGTTGGACTTGTAATGAAACGCGAAGAAGCCACCAACACCGGGCTGGGTAAAGGCTGGGCTTGCCCCCATGCGCGCGTGCCTTTCGAGGGCGACCTCATGTGCGTCATCGGGTGGAGCCCCGAGGGCATCGATTACGGGGCGCCGGATGGAAAACCCGTGGTGGTGGCGATCATGTACCTGGTGCCAGAGAATCAGCGCAGCTATTATCTGCGCGAAATATCGTTGTTGGCCAAAGCCCTCGCAACCTATCCCGGGCTTGACAGGTTACAGGAAGTAAAAGACTTAGGCGATTTCCGCAACTACCTGCTCGACCTCATTGACGTGTCCAAGGAATCGGCGGGCCCGGATGCAAGGGCGAGAATGATCCGACTTCAGGCAAGGGTCGCGCCCGAAGCGTTGGTCTGTAGGGATTTGTCGAACCTTCTTGTCGAGCCACTCACCCTCGTCGTTGGCCCGGATAAGAGGCCCGTGATCCTAACACAGAATCCGGAGCTCTTGGAGTGCCTCGGTGCATCCAATGATTTGGTCAGTAAGATGGATGCCGACGGTTCCTATCAGAACGCTGGATGGCGCGTTCTGCGACGTGGCGCAGTCACCTACCAGGGAGGGTGGCGGACCTATGACTGCATCGCCGTCAAACTGATGTCCAACAATTTGGGACAGCGAAAATAAGCGATCTATCTGAGGGGGATTGGAAAGTCAGCTGAAACGGAAATTCTGATGCCCTTCGGCGTAAAAACGAATCTTAGGCAGACGCCGGCCAAAAAAAGCGTTGGCTCCCCAGGTAGGACTCGAACCTACAACCCTTCGGTTAACAGCCGAATGCTCTGCCGATTGAGCTACTGGGGAGCACTTCCTGCGTTTAGAGGGAGCTTGCGGCGCCTACTCGAGTAGACACTACACCCTCTTGCGCGCGTACGTTTTTTACCGCTGGCGAAAATTTTCTATTCAATCGGAAAACAAACGCACAAGTCTCCGTCGCATAGCACCGAAGACGCCAAGCAACAACCGCTATCGGCATGGAGAAGAGCCTGGGAGTGTGTCAACGACACACACGAACACCCAGAGAGAAATCACTGCAGAAACTGGACTGCGCGTGGAGCGCGAGAGCGTTTGGATATGCTATAAGCTCACAAGCACGGAGCGCCACGGTCATACAGCAAGATCAGAATCATGCCAACAGGACGCCGTACTAAGTTAACATTTTATGTAGATATATTTTTAAACACTCATCACGCAGAGCCTAAGGCAGATACACCGTTTGAATGTGGTTGTGGTGTGCGTCACTGTCTGCCGCGTCGTCAAGCCACGGCGGACGGTGTGATGTTCGTGGTCTTCCTCGCGATCAGCCCCCAGGGGGGCCCCTCCGGGGTGCTTTGCCTGTTTCTGCTCATTTCGCGCCGAGCTTGCGCAGGACTCCGACCACAACCTCCTCGGGTACGTCGTCGCGGATGGTCACCTCTCCGATGCGCAAAGGCAGAATGAAGCGCAGTCGCCCGCCGACGACTTTCTTGTCGCTTCGCATGCGGTCGAGCAGCTCGTCCGCACAAAGTCCTTCGGGCACGCGCGTGGGCAAACCGGCGCGTTCGATGAGTGAGCGCTGGCGCTCGGCTTCGCCACATGAGAACATCCCCAACTGCAGTGCCGTTTCTGCCGCCGCCACCATGCCGATGGCCACAGCTTGCCCGTGGAATTGACGTTCGCGGTATTCGCCGCAACTCTCGATGGCATGAGCGAACGTGTGGCCGTAATTAAGGATGGCGCGCAAGCCCGACTCGCGTTCGTCAGCACCCACGACCTGCGCTTTGATCTCGCACGATCGCCGCACCACGTGCTGAAGCGCTTCACGTTCCAACGCCAAAGCGCGCTCCATTTGCTCTTCCAGCCATGCGAAAAACTCGGCGTCGGCAATCATGCCATACTTGATTACCTCGGCGAAACCACCGTGCAGATCGTTGGGCCCGAGCGTGCGAAGGTAAGCCAAGTCCACCGCCACAAGCCGCGGCTGCCAAAAAGCTCCGATAAGGTTTTTTCCGCGCGGATGGTCCACCCCCGTCTTGCCTCCAACGGCACTGTCCACCATCGCAACAACCGTCGTGGGCACTTGAATAAAACTCACCCCGCGCATAAAGGTCGCTGCGACAAATCCAGCCACATCGCCCACCACCCCGCCGCCGAACGCCACAACGCACGCGCGCCGACCATAGCGCTCCGCAATCAGACGATCATACAGGCGCGAGACCGTCTCCAGGGTCTTGAATCGTTCGCCGTCTCCAATAAGCTCCACACAAGACGGAATTCCTGCCACCTCGAGGGCCCGAACCAAGCGCTCGCCATGCAAATGCCAGATCGTCGGATTCGAAACAACGAACGCTCCTTCGGGGCAAAACGCCGCCACATCGCGTGCAAGCGCCTCTGGTTCATCCCAGTAAAAACGAATGTCGTAGGAACGCTCCCCGAGCTCCACCCGCACGACGTCGCGGTTGCCATTCTCGCCCAACGATGACCTCTCACTCATGCCGTGCATTGGAAAGTGCGGCGCCACCCGTGGCAAGAGGGAAAAGCGTTTTGCGCCCACCGCGCGAAACGACCAGAAAAATGCTAACGAAGCGCCCCGCCCCATTCCCAAATAGATAACATATTAATAAATTAATATCAGCAACACACAGCCTTCCGGGGCGAACCACAAGAAAAAGCAGAAACTTTACCTTAGGCAAGACAACCCGTGTCCAACGGCTTCCGCAGCGCCGCGGCGCGGGCAATGCCACCACGCGAGCCAGCCCTTCCGGAGCATGGCCAGCCTACGGTTCATCCATGCTTCATCTCCATCCGTGGTCTTAGGCGGCGGTCGTTAATGATTACGCCTCGCTCCCCAATTGCGATCCTGCACTTTTGCCTCTACTTGTTATCCACTGATCCCCCAGACCCGCTGCAACAATTTCTCAGGTTGCGGAGCTCTCTTGAGCGGCTTGGCATGAGGTGCGCTCATCATAGCCTGAGCCACACGTTTTTGACTATTCTTTCCCCGCCGGTTCTTCTTCTGGTGCGTCCCACATCTCTGTCTTCCTGCATGTATTTGCTTTACATTTTTACCCCCCAGCTCTACATTATAGCCAGCCAGTGCCAAAAGAAAGTGCATAACATTAGTAGAGATGTAAAGGAGGTGGAGAGCGCTTTTCCAACCTCTAAAGGAAGAAAGGAGAATCAACGATGACAATGCGAGTTGGCGTTTTTATTGATATTCAGAACATTTACTTAACAACAAAGCAGGTTTTCCGCGATGGACGAGTCAATTTTGAGACTCTCCGCAGTCACATCTGCAGTAGAAAAGATGCAATTGTAATACTAAACGCCTTTACGTGTTACGATCCCGGAAACAGTGAGCAGATCAAGTTCATCAATGCGCTCGGCCTTTTGGGGTATCGTGTGATTACCAAGCCCATCAGACGCCTGCCCGACAACACGATCAAGGCCAACATGGATCTAGAAATGGCGCTTGAGGTTTTAAGTCAGGCGAGTGTCCTTGACGAAATTGTCCTTGTCACCGGCGATGGTGACTTCAAAGCGCTTGTCGATTACCTTGCGCGCCAGGGCAAAGTTGTCCGCGTCATCGGGCCCAGGGACCTCACATCTCCCGACCTGATTCAATCGTGCCACATCTTTGAAAACCTTCACGACATCCCAGGTATCCGCGACCTTAGCCAGAATCTGTGAGGGGTGCAGAGTTCCAAAAACAGCACAGGGTGTCGATGGGACATGGGGCTGGAATAACGTGATACTGCCAACAACCCGCAAGCGCGCGAAACCGCTAACGCAATGAAATGGTTGGTTTTATCAGTAAGCTTTCTTTTCGTTTCTCTTCGATTCTTGGTATCCGCACACAGGGCTATTGGCGCTTTCGTGGTTTGTGCAGAGGGGCATTCTCGTCGCCGGTCGTAGTGGTGCGTTACCACACCAGTTTCGTAGCTACTTTTTGCGGAGGGCATTTGACTTTTCTGGTTCACCGTACGCCAACGAGTACTCAGAGTTCTATTGGCCAGAGAGTGCCGAAAATGGTAGCAACGGCAACAGCGGGATTGCGGGCAACGATAATGGCGATCGTAGGCGCGGCGTTGTTTATGGGGCAGATCACCCTTGCCCAGACGACCGTCACTGAGAAGATCAAAGGCATATCGTATGCGGCCTGGTGGCCGGGGGTTTATGCAACTCGCGATGCGGATGTGGCGCTGGGTAAGCTGGCAGCTACGGGCGCGCGCGACGTCTCGATCATCGTCACAGCCTACCAGCAGACGATAGATTCCACGACTATCGCGCGAGGGGAAGCCTCGCCGACGGACGACGACGTCACCCACGCCATTCGCGTTGCACACCGCCTGGGTCTGCGCGTCCTGCTCAAACCCCACGTGGACTTGAGCGCAGATCCTTCGCATTGGCGCGGGGAAATCGGCAAAAATTTCAATGAATCGCAATGGGCGGCGTGGTTTGCTTCATACGAGGCTTTTATCCGCTCCTACGCGCGGCTCGCTGCGCAGGAAAACGTTGAGCGCTTCTGCGTGGGGACCGAGCTAGCGGCCACGGAAGGTCGCGCTGCTCAATGGCGCGCTATCGTCGCCGCAGTGCGCTCAGAATTTGCCGGCCATTTAGTTTACGCCGCAAATTATCCGGATGCTCCAGCGCTGTCTTGGTGGGATGCTGTCGATCTTATCGGGGTCGACGCTTATTATCCTTTAACAAGCAAATCTGATCCCACGACAACCGAATTGGTGGCAGCATGGGCACCCATCGTGGCGAATCTTGCAGCTCTTTCGCAAATGCGCCACAAGCCCATCGTATTTACGGAGATCGGTTATCGAAGTCTGGACGGCGCGAACAGAGCACCGTGGGATTGGCAGAGCGGCGGGCCTTGGGACCTGAAAGAGCAGGAGGAGTGCTATCGTGCTGCTTTCGAAGCGCTCTGGAACCAGCCCTGGTTCGCAGGTATGTACTGGTGCTGTCTCTTATACACATCTCC
>JANZZJ010000049.1 GCA_026419455.1 Candidatus Sumerlaeaceae bacterium
TATAAGAGACAGCTCCTCCTATGGCCAGCGATCGCGGTGCCAAAATTTGGCGTTCGTAAGCAAAGGCAATCGGGTAGCGGTGAGGCACGAGCTGAACCAGGAAGGCACGCCACTCTGGATGGCGCAACACCCACCATCCGAGGACACCTGCCGCCCCGGCAGTGACCATTGCCCACCCCACTACGGCTTTGTTGGTCTCAACCGGTGCCCAATCAACGGCTTGATCAGGATGAATTTGTCCTCTGTGTTTCGGCATGTAAGAACAATGCAATGAAAGTTGAGGGCAATATCAAGCGTTCCCATGACTCCGAGTCCTGATTACAATGACCCCATGGAACTGCTTGCCATGGTCAATGAGGATAACGAAGAATGTGGGGCTGCGCCAAGGCAGCTTATTCACGAGCTGGGACTCCTTCATCGCGCTGTGCACGTGCTGGTTTACGTGAGCGAACGGGAGCTCATCATTCAGCGTCGTAGCCCCAAAAAAGACACATTCCCTTTGCGTTGGGAGTGTGTTGGCGGGCATTTGGGCCCGGGGGAAGATTATGAGAGTGCGGCATGGCGCGAAATCGAAGAAGAACTCGGTGTTAAAGCCCTTAAACTGGATTACCTTGGCCAGCTCTCGGCGAGCGTGGCTACAGGCCAAGAGTTTATAAAAATCTACCGTGCCACTGCTTCTCCACCGTTTTGCCCCAATCCGGAAGAGATTGATGAAATTAGTTTGGTCACCGAAGACGAGCTTGTGCGGCTCGTTTCCGATAATCAGAGCGACTTTTCCCCCGTTTTCCTGGAAACATTGAGGGCCGTGGGGCTTTTAAGAAATTAGTTGGGGCAAACGGGAATCGTCGCCGAGTCATCTCTCTCCTACAGAGAGGAAGGTGTTGTCTGTTCGTCGTCGGCCCACCCGACAGTGCCAACGCTCCGAGGAAAGGCTGGTAGCTCTTTGACGAGCTTTGGCTTGAAGCCAGGCGGCGGGCAAATAACCATGCCTACGCCTCCTTTGTTTCGCATCCAAATCTTCTCAAAATCAGGCATGAGCCATTGGACGAGGTAGCCTCGATTTTGCTTACTGATAGCAGAATCAACAACCACAACGCGATTGTCGTCGGTAACGCCGCAGAGGGCCACGATATGGCCACTCATCTTCCGATAGGGTGGGGCAAGGTAATTGTCGTTCGGGGGCATCGTTATGGAGCACAGAATAATTTTGTTTTGAGCCACGGTATCGCGAACTTTGTCCCAATCACGAAAACGGTCGAGATACGCGTCGAAGCCGAGCTCGTGGGCAGCACCTATTGTGCGAGGCCATATACCAAACGACTGGTATTCTGGATCGGTGGTCCAACAGATGATTTGCTCCAGAGGAACAGTGGTCCCAAAATACTGCATTGCCGAAGCAAGTGCAGCTGACTGGCAGCGGTCTATAAGCTTGTTGCCGGCGGTATCCACTTGAAGCCGCAGTGGAACGTCATGAATGATTCCTGGTGCGGTTGATTTTTTCTCGGCTTTTGCAACCTTGCCAGCAAAAGCCTCACCAGGATCATTTAGGGTTACCAGCACGCCTAGCTCAGGTTTGACCGAAAGCGGCTTTTTCCCATCATCGAGCAGTTTGAAACGAAAACTAACCGCAGGGGTTGTGAGCAAAAGCTGATCGTAGTCGAGCTTGCCACGATCGAATTCAGGAATCCGTCTGTTTTCAACATAGGAAACAGTTCCCCAGTATCCAGCATAAAGCCAAGGGGACACCGTCTTGTCAGGGAACTCAGCCTGAAGAAATAGCCGAAAACCTTCATCACGCGGAATGCGCACGCGCCAATAGTAGATAAGCTCATTGAACGGAATGTCGGTTTTCACCCGAGGAGAAACCCACTCACGTTTGCCGGCCCGATGCCAGTCACGTGCGCTAAGACGATAAACGTTGTCCAAAGTGGGTGTGGTAGTAATTGTTTTATGCAGTCGCGGCGTAAAGAGAATGGTCGGTGTAGTGACTTCAGCCGCCTGAGAGTCAAGCCCACAGGTAAACAAAATGAAAATGTTGACAGCTAGCGCACCGATAAACGCTGTTCTCATAAAACACCTCGAATATTTTCTCTCTCGGTGAAACATCGCGCTTTGTTTTCCAAGAAAAATCCTGCAGGCAATCGGGGGGACGTGGAAGGCGGGAATACTCGGGGTTCGGGTGGCTCATGGCGTGAGGGAATGGAACACTTCTGACGACCAAGCCAGTGCATCGTGGGCTCATAAAATAATTGACTGGCAATATCATGCGCTAAGGCTCGGCGTGGGTATCTTAGACAGAGGGAATTCCTAAGGTGACATCACGAGTGTACAACCCACGCGTGGAGGAGCGCAACCGCGCTGTTATTCACGTCATATGGATAACGTTGGCACTCAATTGGAGCATTGCCGGCATCAAAATCGCCGTGGGCCTCATTGCCGGAAGCATGACGGTTCTTGCCGACGGATTTCATGCGATTATTGACGGCACAAATAACGTCTTGGGCATCGTGGCGTTGAAGTTGGCAAGTAAACCAGCAGACGAGGAACACCCTTACGGCCACCACAAATTTGAGAACGTTGCGGCGATGATTATTGGAGGCCTCATTTTTGTGATCGGGTGGGAAGTGACCAAGGAGGTTTTCGCAAAACTGTACCACGTTTGGAAGGGGACCACAGCAGCAGTTGTGGGTGAGGGCCCCCGGTTTGAATGGACCTACGTCGTGCTTTTGCTTTTAACGCTGGGAGCAAACGTCGCGATTTCCACGTACGAGTGGCGGGCAGGGAAAAGACTCCAGAGCAGTTTCCTAGTCGCTGACGCCATGCACACGAGGTCAGATATAGTCGTGACGGCCATGGGCCTTTTGTCACTCGCGTTAGGAGCGACTGTATGGTGGCTAGATTCGCTTCTCGCCGTTTGTGTCGTGGGATTCATTTTTTATGCTGGCTGGTGCATCCTGCGGGAAAATATGGACGTATTTACAGACCGTGTTCGCCTGAATCCGGTTGACGTACGAGCTGTGGTGGATGCTGTCCCCGGCGTCCTCAATACACACGCTATCAGGAGCCACGGCACGGCAACCTCGGTACATCTTGATCTTCACATCGTGATTCCTGAAAGTTCCACAGCAAAGGAAGCCGAGGACATCGAGTCACGGGTTCGCCAGGCACTTCTCGAACATTTTCCCAATATCAGTTTTGTAAGCATTCACCATCAGACTCACGCACATGACGAAGCCGTACCTTTATGGGCAGATCATGAAGTCCCCGGACAAGGTGCCAACGCAGCTCGCTGATAGGCCTACGGGAAGAGTCCTTGCCTGTGGTGGAGTAATCATGACTAGCATTGTGCAGCATGAGTTGGGGCGTATCATTCAATCAGTTTTTGTAAACAGTAGTTAGCCGCTATCAGAGGCCAGATGGCAATGCTTGAGAAAGTGCAGGTGCACGTCTATCGCCAACGGGATGATAGCAGTGAACCGGTTTTCCTTTTGCTTCGGCGGACAGCTGAGAAAAATTCTATTTGGCAGCCGGTCACTGGGAAAGTGGAGCGGGGCGAAACGCTTGAAGAGGCAGCTGTGCGCGAATTGCTCGAAGAGACAGGACTAAAACCCAAGGGCCCCCCTGCCATGGTGGGAGTAGTACGATTTCTGAAAAATGAGCAACTAGTTACTGAGAGTGTTTTCCTGTGCGAGGTCGAGCACGAGAATGTAGAAACTTCCGCTGAGCACGCCGGCTACGAATGGCTGCCTATGGGCTTGATTAGCGAGCGGCTACACTACAAGACAAATAGAGACGGCTTCTTGATGGCATGCAAAGAGGTGAGGCGACGATGTCAGACGAGGTGATCAGGATCGTTGTCAGCGGTGCGTTGGGACGGATGGGCAGAGCCATTCTCGACGCTTCAGCAGATTTCCCCAACATCGAAATCGTAGGTGCGCTTGAAACTTTAGAGAAGTTGGGCGGAGAGAAGACCATCCACGTCGGGAATAGAGAGATTCCTGCAGCGGCTCACATTAAAGACTTACAAATACCGGCAGGTACGGTGGTCGTGGATTTCAGCAACCCAATTCAGACGCGTGAGTTGGCCCATCAGTGCGCGCCACTCGGAGCCAAGCTTGTGGTGGGCACAACTGGGTTGAGCGACTCGGATCAGGCTCTCCTCTACGAGCTCAGCCAGACGACAGCGGTTTTGGTTTCCTCTAACATGAGTGTCGGCGTCCAAGTGATGGTGAGCTTGCTGGAACAGATAGCAAGACAGTTACCAGACTTTGATATCGAAATTGTGGAATTGCATCATCGGCGCAAAAAGGATTCTCCCAGCGGTACAGCGCTGCTGCTGGGAGAAGCCGCAGCGCGTGGCCGGCAGCTCAAATTGAAGGATGTAGCGCGTCATGGCCGCCATGGTCTCGTGGGCGAGCGCCCGCCGCACGAGATTGGATTCCACGCCGTGAGGGGCGGCGACATTGTGGGCGAGCACATTGTTATCGTCGCGGGAGAGGGGGAGCATCTTGAGCTTCGTCACAGCGCACACAGCCGAATGACGTTTGCACGCGGCGCGCTCCGGGCTGCTGGATTTCTAGCTGAAAAACCGCGCGGTTTTTTCACTATGCGGGACGTCATTCAGCTCGGGGCGTCCTAGCGCTTCCTGCACCCGATCGGGAGCATTCAATCGCGCCCAGCCTTTTGAACTTTTGCCGATAGACGAATTTGACCGGCAATCTCGAAATGGGTCTCGATTTTTTGCTCAGCGATAAAGTTCCCACGCACGGAAGCATAGTGTGTTGGCTCGGTGCTCGACTCCAACGTGGAAATGACACTCGCGGGGAGACGCGAAAGCTCTTGCCCACGAATGTCGGAGCCAGTGTCGGCGTCAAGCATGACGACGTATAAGCGGTTACGTGGGAAGGATTGCCTCACGCGAGCGATAAGAGAAGCATAATCCTTTATTTCACGTTTTGCGGGATTTCTGACATATTCCATGGCGTCCCGAGCAGCCGCATCCGCAACTGCGAGCTCATACGTTCCGTCGGGCAATTCGGGCGGAAGGGAGATGTTAATTTTCTTTTTTTCAACGGGCCGGCGGTAAGGTTGGATTTCAACGGTAAGGGTCACAGTTTCGCCTGGGCGGTAGCTGCGCTTGTCCAAGCTTGCCGCGAGGATCTGCGCTTCGGGAAAACGTCCGTGCACCTGGGCAGAAAAGTCAATCAGTTGAGGCATGACTTTCTTGAACGGATTGGTCATGAGCATGCCAAGCTCAGCCGCCACAGCAACACCAGCTGTTCCCCCCCCATACGAATCCACAAAATAGTCGGCCTTGGAAATAGTCGTGCCATCGTCCAAGGCAATAGAGTAAGCAAACTCTACTGCGGCTTCGCCGCCGGAGCGCCCAGCTGCAGCGAGGGATTCAGTCAAGGCGATCATCGCAAGAGAAGGCCCCCATTCTTTATCCGCCCATACCCGGAAGTTGAACTCTCTTCGCCCTCGGTATTCGGTGTCCTCAACAATCACATGCACAGGGAACATGGGGGCAAACGTCCCTAGAATGCCTCCCACGGCTGGCAGGCGATCTTGGCGAATTGCCCCAAATTGCCCCAAAGACTCCCCTAACTTGAAGGGACGCGCTACACTGCGCACGATCGAATGGATGCGAGCGGGTGCCATGGGATAGTTCCTGTCTCTTATACACAT
>JANZZJ010000083.1 GCA_026419455.1 Candidatus Sumerlaeaceae bacterium
AGAGCACAGGGTAAAGGGCTTCCCACCACGGGACTGCTGCTACGGAAATTACACCGTCCGCCAACACATGGCCATACATCGTGGGCCCACCATAAGCACTGGTGCTCCCGCTTATGCCCTGAATTTGAACGTCGCCCATCACGAAAAAGACGAGCCGCATTTCAAGAGGCGTTCTCTTGTCCTGCGGAATCTTGGTAGTGCTTCCTTGATAATGGTCCACAGCAAGAAATGCTGTCTGGTTCGAGCTACCAGTGTAGGTGAAAATCTCCACGGGATCGCCAAGCGGCAAATAGTTAGTGCCCTGGCCCTCGCGGCTTTCTGCAAGCGGTGTAACGAAACTTGCGGCCTCTGGAGCGTTCAGAAGATACATGTCCAGGTCAATGCGCGACCCCGACTTTCCCGGCACAGGATTCAGACTGTAAAAGGGCTGGTTCCACTGCAGCACAACCGTCACCGAGCCACCTCCCGGGCCAAAACGTATCGGCAAGTACGGGTTGCCACCTCCCCAGTCGTGAAGGTCAGCCCCTGTTGGCGGAATCTTGGCTTCACTCTTGCGGCGATTGACATCGCGGTAATTTGTACGGAACGCCAGGTTTGCTGAATTGCCCGCTGCGCTGAAGTACACAACACCGTTGCGCACAGCCTGCGCCGCTGCTTGCGCGACAATTCCGTCCTGGTACATCGGCTCGCGGAAATAAATGACATCATCCACAATGACCTTAGCGCCGGCTTCCGACTGAAGGCGCGCAATACCCTCAGCCATTTGAGCCTCGCCGCCGGCCGCCGTATGGAACGCCAAGGAAGCGCCTGGGGCTACATCGTGAATGAGCTCGCCCATAGCTGCTCCTTCATCGTTGCCTGGCAGATCGTCTCGAACAATGGCGACCGTCGTCGGCAAATCATCCGATTTCTGAGGCTTGGTGTTTGTCAGGACACCAGCAAGCCCAGCACCGGGAAGCGTATCCGAATCGCGCACTGATGACGTCCACGCAAAACTGTCAGAAAGCACACCGACCATAACTCCGCTACCGTCGATGCCGAAAATCGGCAAGCCATTAGCTTTGAGAGCTCGATCGGCACGGCTATCAGCTGCGCCTTGCGACGCTACCCAGGGTTTGTAAACGGGGATGACCATCCCGACTTCAGGTATTGCGGCAATTGCCTTAAGTTCGCCAAGATCGCTCACGGCTAAGGTTACGCGCTTATATTGCGGGTAGTATCCCACCACCTCGATCCCCGGTAAAGCAAACTTGCGCAAGACAGTGTCATCAAGGGTCGGACAGATCACCTCGACAAGCACAGCCTTCTGAGTTGCATCGAAGGCAAACATGGCAGATTCAGGCTGCTGTTTGGTAGCCTCGCGAAGAGTCAGCGTAGGCTTGGCACGAAGCGCCTCTGCCAAACGCAGCAATTTAGAATCTACCTTCACAAGGTTGGGATCTCCGGCCTGCTCGGGGAGCTTCGGAGGCAATCCTTGTGCATATCCTGCGACAACCCCTAAAGCGAGACAGACCGCCGCTGCGGCACTCAGAACACGTGCTCTCAAATTCAAACTCATGCTCGTTGCTCCATTCCGACTTGCGAATCGCGTCATACTCACTCCGCCGCGCACTTGCCTTGTCGCAAGCACCGGACGACGAAAGACACGACTCCACCTCATTTATAGGGCGAACTGCTAGCACGATGCCGACGCAGACCGCTTCGGTCAAGGACGATTTCTCCGCAATACTCAGTAAGCATTCTTGCGCGCGAAAAGCGTCAGCAAAAGAATCTTGAGATCGAACCAAAAGCTCCAGTTTTCGACATAGAACAAGTCGTATTCGATGCGCTCCTTGATCGGCGTCTGTCCGCGCAAGCCGTTAACCTGTGCCCAGCCGGTAAGGCCGCATTTCACGCGATGGCGGGCCATGTAACGAGGAATACTTTCGCGAAATTGCTCGACGAAATGAGGGCGCTCAGGTCGCGGCCCCACAAGGCTCATGTCCCCGCAAAGGACGTTCCAGAACTGGGGCAACTCATCAAGATTCCATCTCCGCAAGAAACGTCCCACCCGCGTCACCCGCGGATCATCCGGTCTGGCCCAAACAGGTCCCGTTTCTTTTTCAGCATCCACGACCATCGAGCGAAATTTGATCATTGTGAAACTTCGCCCATCCAGCCCCACGCGCTTTTGCCGGTAGAACACCGGCCCTGGACTTGTGAGTTTGATAGCTACTGCGATAATACCCATCAGCGGGCTAGCCAGAACGAGAACCGTCGCGCTGACCAAGATGTCAAAAGCACGCTTGAGCACTAAGTTCCATCCGCGCAGTGGAGTTTCCTTCAGGCCAAACAACGGAATTCCGTCTATTTGTTCCACGCTCATCTCCACCAGCATCGCCTCGAGCACACCCGGCACAACACGGATCCGCACCAATTGCTTCTCACACTCGAGGATGAAGTCGAGCAACTCCTCCGCTGGGACGTCGGGTTGCGCCGCAATGATCTCCTCGATATTGTGCTGGCGGATGAGCTCTCGCAACTCACTGAAACTTCCTAGGATCGGGAGTTGCGCTAAACACTCCGGCGCCATACTCCCATCCTCAGCGCCCTTCCCCCTTATCAAACCGACCAGCTGCATGCCAAGCAGGCCGTGGCCCGAAATCCTCGCTGCAAGATGTTGCGCCAACTGCCCCGTGCCTAGTATGGCCACCCTGGTTGCTGGCAACTTCCCCTTCTTGCGAAGCCATGCCAACAGCCGATCGAGTAGAAATCTTTCTCCTGCCAACGAAAGAAAACACGTAATGAGGACAAAAGCATAGACGAGCCGTGAGTACTCTAATGTTCTCTCGAAGAAGTGCACCGTTATGATGGTCATCAGGGCGAAAACATCCGCCCGTGCGATCTTTTTCAAAATCTGAAGATTGAAGGCTCGCTCCCGAAACTCATACAGCCCCTGCTGGTTGAGCCAAAACAGCCACACCACCACCGCCAGGGGCAAAATGCGCAAGTACTCGCCGGGAGAGTAACCTTTCGTCACCGGAAGCAATCCTGAATGAAAACGTAGGCCATATGCCGCTGCCAGACCGCCAACGACGGCCAGGGCGTCCGCAGTGGCAAAAATCCACAACCACTTCAGCTGTGCCGGCCCTTTGCGCATTGTCGATCACCCATTGCAAGTCTTTGGTGACCCCTGCGCAAGAAAATACAAAAGAAAACCG
>JANZZJ010000108.1 GCA_026419455.1 Candidatus Sumerlaeaceae bacterium
GTTGAACGCCACCAGCCAACGGCGCGTTTCGCCCGGATAAATGATCGCGGTCAGCGTTTTCATGTCTTGGAGCTTAACCACTGTCGGGCCGTTGGCAAGCCGCACCCCGCAGCGACGGAGGAACGCAAGGGCCGCGGGCAATTCCACGTCCGGCCTGCGAGCTGAAATCGGCAATCTGAGATCCACCGCAGCGTTCGTGTTCCGGTTCTGTCGGTGACGATGGCGGGGACGGACAACGCTATGAGCAGACTGATTCTCTCGGGTGCGCGCAGGCGTGCGATGGCATGACAGCCATCCTCTGGTCATTCGCAGCCAGGCTGACGGTGCGGACCTGTGAGCTTTTGCGCGAGCTTATTCGCTGACGGCGTTCTGTTGCAAGCCCATCACGTATTGGTGGATCTGGTCAGGAGTCCCATCACGCAGGAGCGTCCGAAATTTTTCTAGTTGTTCTCGCTTCTCTTGATCGCTCGCCCCCTCGAGAAGCTGCAACCAAAGAGCGAACGTCATCGCGTCGGTTGGCAGCTTGGCATATTGGTGATGCACGTGCTGAGTTTCGAGCAAACGCCTGATTCCCAATTCCGCAGAGTTGGCAGGCTTCCATTCGGGTGGCAGTTCCTCAAAACCGAACTTCTTTAGCAATTTGGAATACTCCGTCTCTTCAATGAATTGTCGATAAACCCGGCCAAAGCTGACATACTCGATTTTCAGCCTGCCGTTGTTCGTGTCGAAGTAACTGTTGCGAGTCGCGGCAACGCGCGGACAAGCGAACACGATTACGAAGGGCGCCGCGATGAGGGCAAGGAAAGCACCGGCAATGATTTTCGTGCACTTCTTCATTTCCCCGACCTATTGCATTTCTTGTCCGCGTCCTTCTTGTCCTTCTTGAAGATGATCCAGTTCTCCTTGTCGACGTGCATCAAGCTTTCAATCAGGTGCGCATTGTTATAGTCGTTCGCACCACCGTCGTCAGTTCCCTGGCCGTGAGAAATTTCATAAAACATCGTCGAGTCCTGTCCGCTTGGGGACTCGCTGAACCAAGTGAGGTTGAGCGTCAGCCTGTCATCCATCCAAGGAACTGGCGAATCCCAGTAGCTGGCATCCACACCTGGCATCGACCTGCGATAGATTTCCAAATTCCATCCTGGATCATCGATTTCCCTGACCATGCCTTCGAGCACTTTCTTGAGACCTTCGAGCTTTCTGATGAGGTCCTGGTAGGCAGAACAAGGACATTTCGATAGGGCCTTGATGTTGTCCTCTATCTGTTTTATCAACGCCTTGGCTCTGTCCGCCACGCGGCCAATCGAACTCTGGATTGCCTGCTTCTCGGCGTCGCGGAAATTGTCTTCCCACTCGTATTCATAGAGGCCGAGGACGTCGAAAAGTTTGGCTGCGCTATTGCCAACAAGCCGATACAAATTGTCATCGCCGCTTCGAACACGCCGCATTAGCCGGCGCATCAATTCAAACCCAAGTTGGCCGACAGAATCGCGGCTGAGCCATCTTCCCACGCTGGGACTGTAGGGGCGGTATTCGTAAAGCACCAAGTCGGTCGTGTTGTCCGTGCGCTTGGTCGAGAAGCGGAAGGGGTTCGCGTCCGCCATCGGGCCGGTCAGGCGCAACGGCTCGCCAAACGGGCCATATTCGTAGCGGGCGCTCTCGGTCCCGTCCTGCGCTTGGACCAGCGCAGGTACGTTGCCGTTCCCATCGTAGGCGGCAAAGTGCGTTGCGGGTTGCGGGGTTGAGTGTTTAGTCACCCACAACAGCCCACCCACGCCACCGGCGCCGTCCAACGTCCCGCTCAGGTCCAATCCCCACACGTAGCTCCGCATCAGCGCGTTGTCCGCAGCGTTCAACTCGACAATGTGCCGTCCAATCACCACCGGATGGCTAACGAATTTCTGCCATCGCCAGCTTCTAAGCTAGACCATCTTTGTGCATGTTCAAGCTCATTTCGGCCCTTTCAACAATTCCTTAGGTGGTGCCACCCGCTCAAGTATGTTGCTTTCATTCAGACGAAAATAAAAGGCCAGTTCACGTTTCGAATCAATCTTCTGGCGAATACAAAAGGTTCGGGATGTGTAGTTTACGACTTCGAATGTTGTTTTCGTATCGTCCCCCACAATCCACTCCAGCACTTCCACCCTGCCAGTTGGCAGCCTCCCTTCATTAAGATAAAAGACACGAACCAACTCGGCGCTTTTGGTTGCATACACCGCTGCTTTGTGCAATTTCGCTCGATAAGCGCTGCCTCGCACGTAGATTATAGCAATGGCGAACCACGCTAGCATGAGCAGCACTGCGACGATACATCCACGATTCATAACTTCCCTTTACGACACAATTTGCCATGAACGGGAACAGACACGTAAGACCATGTGGGATTTGGAAAATTTAGAATCGCGCCAGTACATATGGAACCGATGTACTTCAGCTTTGCAGAAAGGTCGCCTGTACTAGGCCACGGGTCGCTCTCGTCGAAATCCCAACGATCCCATATCTCGAGGCAAAATAGGGTGTCCTTAGAGCAACAGTTGGCACAAGCCGACATGTTGCGTGTATGCCCTCCCAGATACCACGCTTCACATGTCGAGCCTGGGGTTGTAAATGAATCGCACACGACTGTACTGGTCCTCCTGCGATCTCTGCAGAGCAGGTGTAGAATGCGTTTAAGTTGCGCAATCTCATCTTGGACGGCCGAAGAGTCCCAGTAAATCTGCATGGCTGCGTCAGGCAACTCATATTGGCCACCATATCCATTCCGCCAGCGATTCCAAAGTTCAATGAACACACTGCATGTCGCGAACGCTGCGGGAATTGGGTTGCAACGTGGGGGAAACGTGGGATCGCAGGGGGGGCAGTCAGGAGCTAGTAAGCCGAGGAGGTCCCATCGGTTGACAGAATCGTTTATACAGAACGCGTGGAGGTTTACCGTGGTTCTTTCCTGCTTTGGGTCCCTGCTAAGCCAGCGGCCGAGGCTGGGGCTGTAGGGGCGGTATTCGTACAGCACCAGGTCGGTCGTGTGGTCCGTGCGCTTGGTCGAGAAACGTAATGGGTTTTCCTCCGCCAACGGGCCGGTCATCCGCAGCGGCTCGCCAAACGGGCCATACTCGTAGCGGGCAGTTTCGGACCCATCGGACGCGGCTGACAGAGCCACGACGTTACCGTTCCCATCGTAGGCGGCAAAGTGCGTTGCGGGTTGCGGGGTTGAGTGTTGAGTCACCCACAAC
>JANZZJ010000134.1 GCA_026419455.1 Candidatus Sumerlaeaceae bacterium
AAGTAAATTGCAAAAAGGGCTAACAAAACGGCAGGAATAGAGAGTCCGAGGAAGGCCACTGCCGAGGTAAGCCGGTCGGGCCAGGAGTTTTGTTTCACCGCAGCCACAATCCCTAAAGGTACCCCGATGAGCCAAGCAAACAGAGTCGAGCTTAGCGCGAGAAGAAACGTGTTGAAAAGGCGCTGACCGATGAGATCCGCGACAGGGATTTTATAGGCAAAACTGTTGCCAAGATTGCCATGGCGCACGACCCCCCAGACCCAACGTGCCCATACCTCATACCATGGGCGGTCAAGCCCCAAGCGCTGAACCTCACGCTCGAGAAATTCAGCCGGTATTTTGGGGTCCATGCGTAGCGCCGAAAGGAAATCGCCCGGCGAGTGAAAGAGGAGGAAAAATGTTACAAGCGAAATGGCAAGCAAGAGTGGAACGGCTTCAAGCAATCGCCGAATAATAAGCCGTACAATCATACCGCCAACGCTACCACCCTATCCTCATCTTTGATGTGCGCTGTATCAAAGTCGTAACGCCTCAGCATGCGCAAGTGCGAAGCGCATTCCTCGACGTTGACTCCGTTTTGTAGCTTGTGACGATTACTCCCCACAGCGGTTATCTTACGCCAGCTCGCCGGCATGAGCACCGTAGGCGCATGTTGAGACAATGCCGTGCACAAAATAGCTGCGACAGTTGCGGCCTGTCGAACATCGAACATGCGCAAAACGTGCATTTTTTGCGCTCCACAGAAACGTTCCCGCGTGTGCGAGGCGGGGAATGGAGTACTTTTGCACCAAGACACGGCAGTAAAGCTGCCCTTGCCTTTCCTCGGCAAGCTTTAGCGCTCTCTGACGTAAAACTCCTCGACGTTCCAAAGCAATTCATGCGAGAGCGCGCTAGGTTTAACATTGCCGAACTTATTGCGAACGGCCACAAACACCTTGGACGTCCAGAGTGGCAAAATAGGAACCTGCTCAGCCATGATCTCCTGCATGCGCCAGTAGATACGTTGCTGTTCCGCTACGTCGAGTGTGGCATTGAACCGATCGGCAAGACGATCGAGTTCCTCTTCCCAGGGGGTCGCGGGTTTTTCTTGTCGTGGATTGAAAAGGTGTGTGCGACCGCTGGAGCGATAAACATTCATGGAATTTGCAGGATGGATTCCGCCGCCACCAAGACCGAGTAGGCACGCTTCGTACTCAAACGTGCTGTCGAGTTGTGTCACCAGAGCATTGAAGTCGAGGAATTGCGGTCGAGCGTCAACGCCCACAGCAGCCCAGTCCTGTTGCATTAGGCTCGCCACGCGCTCACGAACCTTATTACCTTTGTTTGTGATGAAGGTGAAACTCACCTTGCGGCCTTGAGCATCTTCACGGATCCCGTCTCCGTTACGGTCGCGCAAATCCATTTCCTCCAGGAGAGCCTTCGCTCGCTCCGGATCATACGGATACTTGGGGAGGTTGGGATGAATCCAGAATGAGTTGGCGGGCGATTCCAGTCCCCACACGCTTACGGCAAGGCCTCGCAGCTCAGTTCGGATAATGCTTTCCTTATCGAGCGCATGAAGCATGGCCTGACGGAAACGTACGTCGTCAAACCACGCCTGCTTAGCGGGATCAACATAGGGTTTTCCTGTGTCCGGGTTTGTTCCTTTTTTGAGGTTGAACCAGAAGAGGTTGGCGCCATCGCCAGGCCCACAATCGTAAAGTGTGTAATTGCCGCGTGTCTGACCATCGGCGAGATCCGGAATGCTGTCGGGACGTGGCCTGACGATGCCATCGGCGGTGCCGCCCGTGAACCGCGCGAGCATCTGATCCATGTCCGGGGCGTAAGTGAAAATAAGGGTGTCGAGATAAGGCAGCTGCGTCCCGTTTTTATCGTATTTGTAATAGTAAGGATTGCGCTCGAGGATCACACGCTCGCCAGGGACGTACTGCTTCAGCTTGAACGGACCGCTGCAAACGATTTTTTCGGGTGCCACATTGATTCCCATCGATGTGTCGAATTGCCCCGCTTTGTAGGCTTCCTCGTAAGCCTTTTTGGAAATTGGGCCCCATCCCATGAGTGCCAGGAATGACCCAGTAGGTTCGGCCAACCGCACGCGCACGCTCAGGTCGTCTAGCTTTTCGAACTCAAAAGGCTTGCCTGCAACCTGCATGATATCCCGCAGAGGGGTGGATATGTTTGGATCGTAAATGACTTGCGCGGTAAAAAGAACGTCGTCAGCGGTGATGGGGCTGCCGTCGGACCACCTCAATCCTTCACGTAGCTTCAGAATCCAACAGCGTTTATCCTCTTCCATATACCATTCTTTGAGCAAACCGGGGATATACATTTGCTTGGCATTATCGAATCCGATGAGCGATTCAAACATGCGTCCGATGACGTCCGAGCTGGAGCTTTCGTTCGTAGTGATGGGGTTGAAGCTCTTGGGACCTTCTCCAAAGCTCACGAATGTGAAGCTGCCGCCGCGCTTGCCCGGTTCGATGTCGGTGACGGGGAATGCATCGGGAAAAGGCAAAGGAAAGCCGGCAGGAGCCGGCTCGGCGCGATGCTCAAGTGAAACGCTCGTTTGGCGTGTCGCTGGCGTAACGACTGTGATGGCTGGTGCGGGTGTTGATGGGGTAGCGCTCGTTGCTTGCGCGACGGCCTGCGTCGCCGTTGTAAGAGCGGGGCTTTCCTGCCTTTTCGTTCTTTCGGCTTCACTTTGAATGCTTTCGCGTGGAGCACATGCAGCCATCAGGAGTGCAGCGGGGAGAAGAAGAATTTTTGTCCATGCGTGAAGCATTGTTCTTCTCGAAGCAATCAGTGACGCGACCATCGTTTTCATCCTGCTTTCATTCTTTTCTATGTTCACTCAAAAACAAGGGTCACAAAGAACTCTTCTTGTAAACCTCGAACGTGTGGGCGGCCTTTGATTGTCTTTCAGTTTCCTGGCCATCAATTCATGACGGCTGGTGCCGAGCGCTAGCAGTGTGCTGTAATCGTGACATCTCCCCTGTCGCACGCGAGTCGTCACACGCATACCATTGCCGTGCACGATCACTCAGTCAATCCCCCGTAGCACCGCCACGCTTTAGGAATTGGATAGTTTTTGGGGTACAGAGAACGGGCTGCGAACCGCTCATGTAGGGCGTGGAACCAAGGAGCGCCACTCGCGGCAGAAATCGGCGTCGTCCTAAGGAGGGGACGAGCCGACAGCCCAGCGAGCCGAGAAACACCCCTAAACACGTCATCGGAGTTCGTGTCGGAGGACGCCTCTAGCCGAAGCCGGCAGCTGGAAGAAAGGGTGGCTCGTTTATTTGTCGGAAACCACGCACGGGGAATTTACCCCGGCTGCAAGAGCGTAAGTCGGCAATGTCATTCGCGCAGAAACACGTTCACCCCGCTCTTCTCGGGGCAGCCGCGCGTCCGTGTGCCGAGGCCACAGGGGTGCTTCTGACGTAGATTGCTAATGATCCGCACTTTGAGCCCCGCGCGAGCCCATCAGCCAATGAATGTGTTGTTCTCCAAAAACTCGCGCACTTCGTGAACCACACGCTGAATTTGCTGGCGTTTGAGGCCGGGCCAGACTGGCAGTGAGAGACAACGGCGAGCGCACTCTTCAGCCACGGGGAACTGTCCTCCTTTATACCCAAGGAATGCCAGTGCAGGTGTGGTGTGCAACGGTGTGGGATAATAGATGGCCGTCTGAATCCCCCGCTGTGCGAGACACGCTTTGAGCCTGTCGCGATCGGGCGCCTTTATGGTATAGAGGTTGAAGGTGTGTCGCAAGTCACCTGGCACTGCCGGCCGCTCGATCAAGGGGCGGCGCTCGCCATGGCGTATCTCGAGCGAGCGATCCACTTCAGCCAGCAGGGTATCATAGAGTTTGGCATTCTCGATTCGGTCGAGCAGGTTGTCGTCGAGTTCCGGCAATTTATGCGCCAGGTACATAGCCTGAATGGTGTCAAGTCGGCTGTTATAGCCGATGCACTCAAAGGTGCCGGCAGTTGTGCGGCCGTGGTCACGGAAGCGCCGAATCTTCTCCGCGAGAGCATCATCGTTTGTGGTCACGATCCCGGCGTCGCCGGCTGCGCCAATGTTTTTCGTCGGATAAAAACTGAACGCTCCGAACGTGCCGATCGAACCGGCTCGGCGCCCATCAGCCGTGGCAGCGCCGCATGCCTGGGCCACATCCTCCACCACGGGAAGTTTGTGGCGTTCGGCAATCGCCATGATGGCATCCATATCGCAGATTTGCCCGAAGAGATGGACGGGGATAATGGCCTTCGTGCGCTCGGTAATCGCAGCCTCAATGGCCTCAGGGTTGACATTGAACGTGTCGGGCTGAACATCCACAAACACAGGTCGCGCTCCGAGCCGTACGATGACATCTGCTGTGGCAATGAATCCGAAAGCCGGCAGAATGACTTCGTCGCCGTGCCCCACCCCCAAAGCATCCAATGCCAGCAAAAGGGCATCGGTGCCTGAGTTTACCCCCAGCGCATGTTTGACACCTATGTAGCGCGCAAAATGTTCTTCGAATGCCGCTACACGTTTGGAACTGGCCCCAATGAAATCGCACGTCTGGAAAAGGTTTTCCAGTTCCTTCAGGTAACCCTGAATAAAGTCCGCGTGTGTGGAACGCAGGTCAATGAAGGGTATGGTCTCAGCCACTATCGCTCATCCTCGTAATTTCCTAATGCTTGGGTGCATCATCAGCGTCCCAAGTATTGAAAGCTTTTCTCCAGGCTGGTTCATGTCAAACTGAAATCGACCCGTCGCCGGTGCTGGCTTGTGCCCTTGACGGCTTTCGAAAGCTCAGCCTCGCGTCAGTCTTTTTCTCCGAGCGCATTTTTTTCGGAACTTGAACGGCGAATTTGTTTCTCAATAAATGAAGACAAAGAAGCATTGGGAAAGAAACTTTTCCCGAGTTCGTAAGTAGAGATTTGGCGGGGTGAGCAGGCGAAGAGCTCTCCCCCATCAACTGTTGGAACTTTGCTGCCACATCTGGTGGTAGACGGAAAGAGTGCGAAAAGAAGATGAATGGTGAACTGAGGATTCCTGATGTCACAATTTCAGCGGATACATACGAGGAAGCGGTAGCGGAGGGAATGAAGCAACTCGGCGTCCCCGAGGACGCCGTGGAAATTGAGAAACTTGAGGACGCCCACGAGGACACGTTGCCTGGCGCTGAGCCCCTGCCGGGGGTTACGGTGCGTTTCCGGCTCAAGCCCGAAGTTTTGCTGGAACACGCGCAGCGTCACGTGGAGCGTATCATGGAACTCTTGGGGGTTGAAGCCAAAGTTGACGCGAGCATTACTCGGCGCGGCATTGTGGTCAATATTGTCAGCTCATCCGACGGCGCTTTGATTATCGGCAAAGGCGGACAAAACCTCGACGCCCTTCAGTTCCTCGTCAACCGCATGGTGCTCAAAAGCGGCCGCGAGCTGATCCCTATCCTCGTGGACTCAGAAGGCTACCGTGAACGCCACTATTCCCAGCTCGAGCAGCTAGCGCGCCGTACAGCGCGGAAGGTGGCTCGATTCAAACGCGAAATTGCCCTCAAACCTATGCCACCGGCTGACCGCAAGGTCATCCATCTCACGCTGCGTGACTTCCGTGGGGTTCACACCATCAGCCGCGGGGAAGAGGGTAATCGTCGCGTGGTGATCACCCCAGCCGAAGGGACCGCCCCCCCTAGGGGGGTCATTCGCGGGCGCCGGCCTTTGCGTCGTGATGGCCAAAGGGGCCCCGTGCGGGGTGGCGGATTCCGCGATGCTCAGTCCGGCACCCAACCTACATCGCATCGCGAGGATTCCCCAGCTGGCCAACAAAATGAATCGGGTGTTTCGTAAGCGCGGGAGCAACGCCCAGCCGCGCTCTTGCTGAAGACGTAATCTGCCTGGTAGCGATGCGTAGTGGTGCTGCGACCAACGAAACGGTTTTCGTGGGCTTACCGTGCTGGAGTCGGTTCGGGTAGCAGTGTGTGCGAAGAAGCGGTTGCTCATTGAGGGACCGTATTTTGGCCAATGAACTTGCTGCAGCCCAGGGATTCTGTTGAAGGATTGGCTAAGGGTGTCGCCAAGCCGCTCCTATGCTGGCCGCAAGACGACGTCGACTCCATCGGCCTCTGCCGCCTTTTGCAGATCGGAGCGAAGTCGTGCTGTGGGGGCTGACGCTGGCACATCTATCTCCATCGCAACACGGAAAACCGGGGCGCTCGTAAATGGAGCCTGTTCCAGATGCGTGACAGCCTCAGCGATACTCACGCCATAGGACCTCAGAACATGCGCGATTCGTTGCACAATGCCCGGGTGATCGAGAGCCATGGCTTCTAGCCGGTAACGGAGCACGGGGTCAGCCGTCGGTGCAAGGGGAGCGGCAGGCTTGAGCACGACGCTGAGATTTGCTCTTTTTTCAAAAGACTCGCGCGTCGAGGAGAGCTGCGCGAAAAGGTCGGCGGGCCCGCTCACAAGCACGAGTGCCGCGAAATCTGAACCAAGCCGTGCCATGCGACTTTCCTCGATGTTGCCCCCATGCTCAAGGAACCATGCTGCCAAGTCATCAACAATTCCGGGGCGGTCGCTTCCAAAACTCGTTACGAGGACGCAGCGTTTTTCTCGTACGGACAGGGGATTCTCCATGAGCTTCTCCGTTGCGCGGAATCGTCACCTTTCATTGCCAAAAAGTGTACGTCCTACGATTGTACGCGCAACCTCAAAAGCTGCCGCCCCTCTTGCTGGTTTTACCTATCTGCTGCTCAGCGCGAGTAGGGGGGCAAATGCTTCAGCAGTCCTGAGAGGCGATGCCTCTCTCTAACAGCCTGCCGGGAAGGGGAGCATCTCAGCGGCTAACGGGCCTCTAGGGCGTCACGAACGTTCTGAGAAGTCATTTCTCTTCGGGTGCTCGCAAGGCGGCCGATCCTGCTCTAATGTTGCTGTACTCTCGTGGGCCTTGGGCCATGGCATCACGTAACCACTTTCTCCATTCCGTAGACCGATTCAATTTGACCAAAATTCCTTGTGCCTTTGTACGGAAACAGTAAAGGTTGTTAATGCTTGCAAAGGGATGGGGTCAGCAATGATCAAGTCAATAAGTGCATTTATTAGCCAATCATTTTCGCGGCTAGCCGTCGTTAGCTCGCTGGCAGGTGTCGCATCGGGGCTCGTCGCGGTGCCGTGTTCAGCGGCAGAGCTTCAGGTTCTAGTGTTGCGCGATGGAGCGCCCGTATGGGTAAGCCGCGAGGCACCTGTCGTAGGCCAACATGTGGTCCGCGCTGTAACACCCTCGGACGCGTCGCTTGCGGGCAAAATTGCGGCTGCGTTGGCAGCTCAGCTCGCGCCCGTGCCGCTGGATCAGAAGGCACAAGGGGTTAAGAATTTTGTCCCTGACGGTGCGAGTGTTGTTTCCGTCGAAGTCGCCGATGGCGCATGCACCGCAGCTATTGCCCTACCGCAGGAGTATTTGCGTGCAGGCATTGCCGACGAGGACCTGGAACTTTACGCTGAAGTCATGGCGGGAATAGCGCGGCAGTTTCCCGAAGTTCGCTCGCTGGTCGTGGTCACGCGCGACTCCTCGGAATCTCCGTGGCGTCCCCTGACGTCCTTTGCCAAACCCGCTCCGCCTCCCACCAAGAAGCCAGAGACCAAACCCGAAACGTCTCCCTCTCAGGAGAAAGCGGAAGCCAAGGCAGGACAAAATGCGGCACTTGGTCAGCCCCAGCCTAGCGGTGCGCTCACAGGTGCCTCGATT
>JANZZJ010000052.1 GCA_026419455.1 Candidatus Sumerlaeaceae bacterium
CACCCCTGCTCCGTTAGAGAGAGCAGGGGTTTTGCTTTTCCCAAAAATCAGCGACATTGGACGCATGTTCTTAGCACGCCACTGAATTCCGCCCTTGAAATGCACAGCGGGTTCAGCCACAATTCAACAAAGGGTTGACAACCTGGACGACGTACCCTAACGCGGAAAGGGGTGTGGTGGAAATGTGGTGGTGTTTTGCACCACGCCAGGGCACGTCCTGGTGGGAGCAGGTTAGATGCGCTTTATTTGTCTTCTTCTCGCTGATTCACTATCTTGTCCTTGCCGGCGCCGGTAGCGGCTCGTTTACAAACCAAGGCTGGCTGGCGTTTGGCGGAGAGCCTGGGTTTGATGGGGATGTTAACGCCATTGTCTCCACTGTCGATCCAGTCTACCATCTGTTCGAGGTCACTTACATTGGAGGAAATTTCGTTAAAGCGGGGGGAAATGTGGCGCCAAGAGTTGTCCAATGGCAGGACGGAATTTTCACCCCCATTGCACCTGCCGCCAATGGTCCCATCTACGCGCTAGCTGCGCTCTCAGATGGGACGTTGTTTGCCGGTGGAGGATTTACGACCCTCGACGGCACACAAACGACGCGCTACGTTGCGAAGTGGGATGGGACAACGTGGACCTCGCTCGGTGTTGGGACCAACGGGCCGGTTTATGCGCTAGCGGTTGCTCCTGACGGCTCGCTGTATGCCGGGGGCAATTTTACATCAGCAGGTGGAAACACAGTAAACTACGTGGCGCAGTGGAAAGACTCGCAGTGGCGCTCTCTCAAGGGAGGAACAAATGCTCCCGTGACGGCTCTCGTGTGGTCTAACGGCCAGCTTTATGTGGGCGGTAAGTTTCTTTCTGCTGGCGGGCAGGGCGCGAAGCACGTTGCACGCTGGGATCCTACCCTCGAACGGTGGTTTCCTCTCTCCCTGGGCACGAACGGTTTCGTCACCTGCCTTTGCACTGATGATGAGGGCAATATTTATGCAGGGGGAGAATTTACCATGGCTGGAGGCATGCCCGCCAATCGCGTAGCCAAATGGGATGGAGTCGAATGGCTTAACCTGGGAGATGGAGTCAATGGAGTCTCCAGATGTGCCGTTCCCGATCCGAGCGGGGGCATTTTACTTGGCGGCGAGTTCACATCTGCGGGCGGAGTATCTGTCACCGGCCTGGCTCGGTGGAGGGCAGACGCGTGGGAAAGTTGTGGCGCAGTCCTTTCCTCTCCAGCTGGTCTGCCAGTCTATGTCGGAGCATTAGCTTGGGGCTTCTCCAGTCACCACCTGTTCGTAGGAGGTAAGTTTCAGAACGTTAACGGACAGCGGACCAACAACATTGCGCGATGGAACGGCAAAACATGGCTACAGTGCCGCCCAGGCTTCAACGGGGCCGTGCAGGCAGTGTGCGTGGATCCAAGTGGTGACGTTTACGTGGGTGGACGCTTTAGCGTGGCCGCAGATACGCAAACAACCGCTCTCCGAATTGTTAAATGGGACGGCCAAGGGTGGAAACCATTTGGCCCGGGCTTACCTGGTCTCTTTACAGTTCATGATATCAAACGTGGTCCCGATGGGAGAATCTATGCGGCAGGTTTTGGACCTTCCACCACAGATGTCCGGCGTTGGAATAACCAAATGTGGGAATGGCTCGGGGTCGCAAACATGGTTTTATCGCTATATTTCAGCGACAACGGGTCACTCTACGCCGGTGGCGCAGCGGTGGGGTTCGGCGGTGGTCAGTCCGGAAATCTTGGGAAGTGGTCAGAAGCCCTTTGGCGGTGGCTTCCCATGACGGATCCACTCCCAATGAACAACGCCGTTTATACGTTGGCGCGATTGCCGAGCGATGAAGAGTTTCTTTGTGTAGGCGGAAGTTTAAACGTTCCTTACCCCAATGTTCTGGCTTACCGTTTGACCTCCTCCACCGAAGAGCTTCTGCCACTTGGCAGCGGGCTGAATGCTCCAGTAAAGGCGTTTGCTGTTGCTGGTGGACGGCTCTATGCAGGGGGCGATTTCACTTCCACGGTCGGAACGAGTAGCTCTCTCGCCGGTGTCGCTGTTTTCGATGGCGTGGACTGGCGTGATGTGGCGGGTGGTGTCAGCGGGTCCGTCCTGGCTCTTGCAGGGGACCCTGGAGGCAAGCTTTTTGTTGGCGGATGGATTTCCGCTGTGGGTGGAGGCACACTTTCCACACCTGCCATTGCCTGCTTTGACGGCACGCGCTGGCAAGCTCTCGGCGACGGCTGCGTGGGCGGAGGCGTTGCCGAACTGTGCCTCGACGGTGCCGGCAACCTTTGGGTCGGTGGAACTTTTGTTGATGCGGGTGACAAATGCTCCCCCTACTTTGCCTGTTATCGGACAAGCTGGTTCGCGCCCGCCCAAAATGACACTCTCACCACCAGTGGTAACTTGTGGGCGTTGGCGTTGGGCTTCAATGAAATGGGCTTGGCTTACACGCAATGGAGCCAGACCGAAAGCGCGCTCGTGAGCCATATTCTAGCAAATGACTCGCGGTATCGTGTGACGGGGCGGATTTCGTCGCCTGCTCTCCTGTTGCCTTATGCAGCTGTTGGATCTGACCGCTATGTCCGTGCTAAATTTTACGTTTATGCGTCCGGAAACGATGACTGGCGTACGACGGGGGCAATGCCCAACGTGCGGTTGAGACTATCCCACCGGTTTTCTCAGACAGCCATTCTCGAAATATTTAATCACCTCAACGTTGATCCTGAAGCTTCAGATCGCTTCGGGAGAGAGCTTCGACCGTCCAGTATCCCGGATATGCCGTCGTGTTACCGCGTGGATATGGATCCTGTTGACATCCCGTTCTTGCAAAACAATGCGCAGTCCGAGGGGATTACGTGCGGTTATGAGGCCTATTCCTTTGATCCGCAAGACCAAGGGACAGTTGCGTTGGCTGAAGTGGTGGTTGGTACGTACCCCCGCTTGAACGATATTGGAGCCCCCGCGAAAGTTTACGCCCCAACCGCCACCGATGCCGGTTCTTTGGCAGTCCGCGATCCGGCAGACCTGTCCCTAGCGAACATGGTTTTGGGCAGCTCGCCTGGCGAATTTCCAAAAACGGAAACGGACCCCAACGTGCCAGCTCCCCGCTACTGGGAAAGCTCTGCGGGCGTGACTCTCGACACCAGCTTGGTGCCCGCTGATCATTTTGGCGTGGTTCAACGCGAGTTTTGGCCAGGTTCTTACAGCGAGCGCATTCGGGTTAACCCGGGCCGTCTTTACAAAATCCGTTATCATGTTACGTCCTCTCAACCCACTACTTCCCAGTCGCAAATGCGGCTGCGGGCACGCACCGTGCGCTACCTGTGGTGTCAGAAATTCGAAATCGGCGGAGCATGGGCGGCTGGTCCTCTCAATAACCTCGCTGCCACCCAAGCGTTGCCGGGTGTCGGCTGTCTCAATCCTGACAAGGTGGGAACAGAAAATGGCGGCTGGTATACTCTTCTTTTCCGCAGCCCGCTCGACGGAGGGATTCGCCCAGAATTTCCGGCTGATATTCCTCTGGCGCAACGTATGCCCAACCTGTGGGCAGAACCCCCTACTGGAACGGATACTTATTCGTTCCGCGACCTCCGAGTCTGTTTCGATAATCTTGATTCGTTGTCGGGCAGCGATTTGCGCGTGCTCGAGCAGGGGCAATTTACTCTCGACCGAATTGAGATCCGAGGTTACGTGGATTTCCTGGAATGGTGAAGGGAGCCGCCCTGTGTTGTCATCCCGCACTAAGCCGGTTGGTTATAGTTCTTATGTCTCGGCTCATAACTAATGCAGAGCTCACACAACATACTCACGTACCTTCTACCCGGAAACGATGACAATTTTCGGCTGGTCCTTCAAAGCATCTTTCTTAAGGAATGCCACGCTAGCAAAACTCACCAGACACGTTTTGTCCGGCGTATTAGCTTGATGATAACTGAGAACGCGCGGGACAGCGCGATCACGTATTGCTGCGAGTGCTACATAGATTGTTGCAATGCTGCATACTTTCTGGCTGTTCTCGTTAGGTCTGAAGTACTCAAAAAAGGCATTCGGGTCGCCGCTTTCTATTGCAGCTAGCGCTCCGCGATCGAGAGTCTCAATCTGGCATTCGCGTTCTTCATCGTTCAACTCCAAGTCGCCAAAATGAGGGCCGCAGTGCGAGAAATCGACGCCTCCAATCAGTCCGACGCTGTCGCCGTGCCGCTCCAGCACCCTCTTCAAGGCTTCGCAAAAACTTGAAATCTCTGCGTTGTCAGCTGGTTGCCGGCCGTCATAAAGCATCTCTTCAAAACTGCCCACAAGAATGGGAACGATTTGGGGGCACTCTGTTTCTCCAAATTTGTGGCGCAAATACACCGCTTGTAGTTCTATGGTATGCTCGTTGGCATGAGCAAACTCATCGGCGAACAGTTCTCCTTGAAATTCAGCCTGAAGTTCTTCGAGCAGTCCACGATTCGTTTTTACGACACCGAAAGGGGTATCAAAATCTTTTCGGGTAGCAACAAAACGGTGAGCCAAAGGCTTGTGCGACGTTCCTAACACCACGTAAGTATGAGCCTTTATTCCATGCTCTTTTAATGCACGATATGCCCAGGCATAGCCGGCGCCGCCGCGTTCATAGTCAATGTGCGGAGCGAGTATTCCTAGCACTGAACTTGGTGGCAAAGCAAGCTCGGGTGGGGGACCACCTGGTGCGCTCCAGTGGGCGCGCAGCAGGTCCGAGAGACTCTTAATCATCTCCAGTCGGTCCATGCCTTCGGCTCGGAAAACTTGGCACGGACGAATCGGCTCATTTAGGAACGATTCGCGTTTGCGATTATAGGCATCGCGGAAGCGTGGCGTGAGTAGCAGCAGTGCTTCGTCGAGTTGCTTCGTTATGGATTCAAACACTTCGGCCCGAATGATTGTTCCAGTGGCGCGTGTGACAACCTCCGCCATCTGACTGCATGAGGTTCTGCCATTGGCGAGCTGAAAGAATACCAGTAGTAGCGGATGAGCAGCAAGAATTGCTGTTCCTTCCATGATCCCAAGAGGATCACGCACAACAATCACATCGCGTCCGTCAATGCGTGCAGGATGCATCTCCAGCGGACGTACTGCGGGGGTTTCGGGTGGATAGACTTCTATCATAATATTGCTGCTGGGCCTCAGCGCTCCTTCCTCTCAGTGTTGTTCATGTTGAACAATGATTCGCGTCGTAGGTTATTCAGCACATTCGGGGCTACGTTTTTCTTCACCGTACCTCGTCACTTCCCACGTTTTCGAATTTCATCCAAATTCCTTGCAAAGAGTTGCCACCAACCGCTTAGTCTTGAAGGAGAGTTTCCACAATATCGCGAGGAGAGCTGCGCGGATGATGCATTGGCTGGGAAGAAGTGAGCTTTTGTTGTGTGCGATGATCATCTCTGTGTCGGCAGCTGCTGTCGCTGAATCACCAGTAGAAGAGGCAATTGCGCTGCGCAACCGGGGAGAATTCGCCAAAGCCACGCAGTTACTTGAAAAGTACCTTGAAGAGACTTCTACAACGCTGAGCGCAGAGTCGCGCCGGGCGGTTGAGTTCGAAATTGAGCGCATTCGCCGGATTCGCATGGATTATACCCTGACGGACCAGCAGGTGTTCGAGAGAATCCGAAAGCGCGTCCCTGACTTTTCGAAAGACGAATTTGATAAATTAGAGAGGGACGGGCATTTCGACATCCAAATTATTGACGGCCAGAAACGCTTTGTGAACACGAGCGTGTCTAATATTTTCCTTCGCGTGCCCGAACTACGGGCGCGCGACACGAATCGAAAACCTGATCCCACCTATCGCAAACTTTATGAGCACATGAGATGTGTGCGTGATCTTCACGAGCGGACGGGCGATTTTCTTGTCATGCCCCAAGATTTTGCCGTCACTTACACTCTCACCGTAAAACCAAACGCTGCTCCCGACGGCGCGCTTGTCCGTTGCTGGCTTCCGTACGTAAGAATGTTTCCCTTTCAGAGCGATGCGTATCTATTGTGGTCTGAACCACAAAGGGTGGTGATATCTCCCCCCGAATCGCCCCATCGCACAATCTATCTCGAAAAGCGCGCTCAGCGTGACATCCCAACCTCCTTTGCTGTGCACTTTATTTATCGTTGCTGGGCGCGCGCGACTTCGATTGATCCGGCTACGGTTCTCCCTTACCGTACCGACAGCCCGGAGTATGCGTATTACACGGCTGACCGCAAGCCGCACTTGGACCTTTCAAACGAACTCTTAATCAACCTGAACAAGGAAATCGTCGGCGATGAGAAAAACCCATTGCTGATTGCGCGCCGTATTTACGACTGGATTGCCCACAACACCATCTACCAGTATGCGCGTGAGTACTCCACGCTCGACAACATTTCGTATTACACGGCGTCGCGCCGCGCCGGTGATTGTGGCCAGCACGGCATGCTTTTCATCGCATTATGCAGGATGAACGGGATTCCTGCTCGCTGGCAATCGGGCTGGGAGAGCTTCGAAGCGAAAGGTAACAACATGCACGACTGGTGCGAATTTTACGTCGAACCTTACGGCTGGCTCCCTGCCGATCCCGACATGGCGGTCAATGTGGGACATTATTCGTCAGACGTGCTCAACACTACGGAGTCACAGCAGCTCATGGATTGGATGTTTGCTAATATGGATCATTACCGGCTAGCGACGAATTCGGATTTTGGTGCACCGTTGTTCCCAGCAAAGCAAGATTTCAGAAGCGAGACAGTTGATTTTCAGCGCGGCGAAGTGGAAGCAGATGGGAAAAACCTTTATTTCGATAAATGGTCATGGACGATGGAAATTGAACCGATACCTCCGCAGGTTGCTCTTGAGCTGAGTGCCGCTCTTCGTACCCCGCGCGCCGGTGTAAACGAGTGTGGCACCAAGTTGGTGATTACCGAGAAGGGCGAGAAAATGACGACGGCGACCAAGTCGGATGTTCAAACAACCTCAGCTACAACAGCGGGGCAGTGATTGGCTGGGCATAGTATTTGCTCGCCGATGACTCGGTCGACGGTATTTAATGCTTATCCCTGACCAAGGCAGGAGAAATAATGTCTGTGATGACGATTCGTAGCAAGTGGCCACGTCTAGCAGCGCTGATGTGCGTTTTTGCCGCAGCGGGTGTCTTTGCTCAGTCCGTGGAAGGCCTTAGTAGCAAAGGCGATAGCAATACAACAACCAGCGCGATCATCCAAGGAGCAAAGTTCGATGCTTTGCCTGATGTCTTAGCGACCTATGATGGCGGCAAATTTACAAAAGAAGAATTGTCGTCGACATTGAAGCTTCGCAAGCCCTATTCTGTTCAACACCTTGCCCCCGGCGAGGTCATAACGCTCGCTCCGGACAAACTCCGCCAAGTTGTCTCGGATTATGTTTTTGAGCGTCTCCTGGTGGAAAAGGCTCTTTCGGAGGGGATTGACAAGTCTTCGACGGGGGTGCGCGAGCGTTTGGAAAGATACGAAGACGAGGTCTTCAATCGCCTCTATTATGAACGCGTTTTTTCGCCTGAACTCGATGCTGTTCGCGAAAAAATGCTTCGCGAGGCTTACGAGCGCGACAAGGCAACCAAGTACACACTCGCCGGATTTACTAAGCTCGCGGAGATATTCTTCAATGCCTACCGCCCTTACGAGGTGAAACCCGGAGAGACTATCTTTTCCATTGCTGAGCGCGAATGTGGTGATCGTACAGCGGCTAGCCGAATTCTTCGAGACGAACCATTCCATTATCCGCGCCGCTCGCCGGGTGTGGAAAAAGGCGAGGTTGATTTTCGTGAGGTCAAACCTGGCGAGAAGCTCCTGATTCCTCTGCGCCACGAGGAAATTACATCGAAGGAGACACTTGCCAAAAAGCTGCGCCATGATCCACGAATTGCATCAGATTTTTTGGAGTTAGCGCAGCAGTATAGCGAAGTTCCACCCTCCCGGCGAACTGAACTATTCGAGCTCGACTCGTTTATGGATCCTATCATCAAAAACGCGGTCGAGAAAACAGCAACGACTTCTGTAACCGACGTCTTGCGCACTAGCCATGGCATTCACATCATTAAAGTGATGGATCGAGCCGACACGAGGACACTGAGTTTTGAAGAAGTACGTAACCGAATCCAGTTGGACCCACAGGAGGTAAGCAAGGCCGAGGAAACTGCTCGCAGAAACTTGGTGGAGCGGCTTCGCTCTAAGTATCGGCTAGAGCTGAATGACGAGGCCCTCAAGCTCGATGATTATCAATATACCACAAATCCCCTCACCGCGTCAACATGGCTAGCTCGTAGCGCTGATTTTGTGTACACATTGGATGATTTCCGCAGGGAGCTGCTGCCCTTCCAGAAGTCGTGGCGTGGACTAACCTATCAAGAGCGCGTAGATTTCATCAAAGCGTCGCCGAAGATTCTTAAGCATCTTGTGAAACTGGAATCAAAATCGCTTGGTCTGCAAAATGACCCCCAGTACAAAGCTGAGATGGAATCCAAAGCCGTTATAGACGTGAGTGCTGCCTATCTGCGATCACTCGAAGAAAAAATGCCTCCTATCACAGAAGCTGAGATGCGCGAATGGTATGACAAACACATCGACCAATTCACGGGTACGCCGAAAGTCAAACTGCGTGAAATCACGAAGCGGGTGAATCTCCTTCTTCCGGAGCCAGAGAAAACTCGACTGTTGAATGAAGCTAAGCAGAAACTTCAAAGCATACGACAAAAGATTAAGACTGTCGGTGATTTCGAGGAAATGGCGCGACGCGAAAGCGATGCCATTGGTACCCGCTCGCGTGGCGGGCTCATCGGTGTAGTGCCGCTCGCATTCCGTGGCGAAGCGTTTCAAGCCCAGATTGAAAAGCTCGCGCCTGGCCAAGTATCTGAACCGTTCCTTTATGGTTCTGAGATGATGATCGTTATGGTGGAGCAAAAGGTTGCGGCGCCAGTCGTTCCCTTCGAAGAGGCAAAGTCTCGTATCGAACGTGGTATTCGGGAAGAGCGGCGCGAATCCATGTGGAAAGAATTGCGTGAAAAGCTTTTCGCGGAAAAGCACGTTCAGCTTCACATTTAATCAGACTTTGCTTCATGAGCTCGAGATAAGGGCATGCTGGTTGCCTCAGCGCGCTGACCGGGGTAGTAGGACTTGCCTCTAGATGTCGGCGGCGGTTGCGACCACTCGCATTTCTGGTCCAGACCTCTGAGAGCCCGTTGTCCGGGCCCACGTCTTCGCCGAGCCTGCCTAGAAAAGTTTGGCGCCGGGAGCGGCTATATATTGCCGAGCCCGACGCCGAGTTTGCGCGGATGACGTAGGGAGGACTACTCCTCCTTGGCCTCACCGACCTCGGCTGCTTCACCCAATTTCCATCGTAGGAACTGCCGTACCGCGAGATCTGCACCAAACCTAGCCTTGTTTTGCTCGATGTAGTCCGCCACCTTGATGTCAGGATTCTTGGCAAAAGGTTGTTCTAGCAGAACGACCTCGGCATAGAATTTCTGAATGCGGCCCTCGACGATTTTGTCGACGACCTTTTCCGGCTTGCCCTCATTGAGAGCTTGATTGCGGTAAATCTCACGTTCCTTGGCGAGCATATCCGTCGGAACATCTTCGCGTCGGACGCATGCTGGCGCTGTCGCCGCGATGTGCATAGCAATATCCCGAGCAAACTCGCGAAACTCAGGATTGTCCGCCAGCCCAGCAGTGCTTGTCTCTACTTCAACCAAAACGCCGATTTTGCCTGGGGGATGAATGTAGGAAAAACAGTAACCTTTGTCGCTGCAATCAAGCACCTGCCAGCGGCTGAGAACAATATTTTCCCCGATTTTGCCAACCAGCAGTTTCACAAGATCGGCCACCGTCTCACCGCTGGTGGTCTTGGATTCCAGCATCGTCGAAGGGTCCGCCAGAGTAACGGCATGATCGGCCAAATCCTGGACAAGTTTGCGGAATTCCTCGTTGCGTGCTACGAAATCGCTTTCGCTGTTAAGCTCCACTAAGGCTCCCCGTTTGCGGTCAGGCCTAATGCTCGCAGCAATCACCCCTTCTTTGGCAACGCGCGAAGAACGTTTGCTGGCGATAGCCGCGCCACGCTCACGGAGCAATTGCATGGCTTTTTCCATATCGCCATTCGCTTCTGCTAATGCCTTTTTGCAATCCATCATTCCTGCGCCGCTTTTTTCGCGCAGTTCTTTCACCATTTGAGCGGTAATCTCAGCCATGTTCCCTTCCTTGTTTGCAAATGGTCTGATGAAAATCAACCGCACGCAGGACATCCACGTCCTTGTGCGCTGATGCGTTCGCAAGAGATAAGCCCTTAAGTGCTGCCAGGCGGGCCATTTTGCAAAACAACAAAATACAGCGTTTGATTCATCCCACGCACAAATTTGCTTCAGCCGTTTGCGTCGCCATACCCATTGAAAGTTGCCCGCCCAAATTACGTTGTCGCGGAGTTATCGAAAAACCTTTACATACTTTCCCGTCTATGCATGTACTTAGACTTGCAAAGCCTTATGAGGCTACGAGGTAGCCGCACGAATTTGCGGCAGGAGGTTAGGAATTAACGTGGCAGCATTTGCGGATGCTGCAGGACAGCCGCTGGAAAATGTCGCTTCTGCGGCGGAATTGTCGCCAAGCGAAGCCGACCTTGTCGCACGCTGTAAAGCTGGCGACAAAATGGCCTTTGATGAGCTAATCTCTACTCATCAGGAACGCGTGTTCAACGTTGCCTACCGCCTCATGGGAAATTATGACGAAGCTCTCGATCTTACCCAAGAAGTGTTTCTCAACTGTTTTCGCAAGATTGCCAATTTCAAAGGCGATTCCGCGCTTTCCACGTGGCTTTATCGCATAACGGTCAACACAGCCAAGAATCGCTGGAAATACCAACAGTCGCGGGGCGTGAATCGAACCGATTCGTTGGATTCGCCTCCTGAGGGAGTAGACGCCAAAGCATTGACGGATTTCCCGTCGCCGGCACCAGGTCCCAGCGAGGTAGCCTCGGGGCGTGAAACCCTCGGACAATTTGAACAATGTCTCCAAAAGCTCGCACCCGAGTATCGAGAAGTAATCGTCCTGCGCTACATCGAAGAACTGCCCTACGAAGAAATTGCGGAGATCCTGCGCATTTCCTTGGGGACGGTAAAATCCCGCATCCATCGCGCCCGAGCTGAGCTCCGCGCACTTATGCGCGATTACCTCTAAAGCTCGTCTCCGTTTGGATTCCAGCTCTTCGTGGTCCTGGGCTGCCATGAAAGCTACTAGCCCTGATGCGTGGCACCATGCGGATCACTTGGCTAAAGTATAACGACTGAGTATCCCATTGTGTGCGCCGAGTCAAAGTCACAAACTCCGTGCTTTGTCTTGCATCCACAGTCTAAAAGCGTATGTCCAAACCATAGTGGTTGAGCCAAATTCAAACCGTTGGCCAGGCGACGATGGCGAAGGTCACCCTGCCGATCCCCACGGCGGGGAGCGTTTGCATGCGCACTATGAGGTGTTGCTTGAGCGCCACCTGGACGGTGAATTGGTACCGCAAGAACGCGAAGAGCTTTTCGCTCACCTTGAGAATTGTGAACGTTGCCGCAATGTTCTGGAAGCAGAAGAAGCGCTTATAGACCAGCTCAGCCGCATTCCGCGGCTCATGCCCCCTTCAGATTTGCGAGCCAAACTTGTTGAAGAAGCTGTCCGCCATCGCGAAGAAGCTATGCGTGGCTGGCTGCCATTTGAGGAAGAAAATGACCGCGAGGCCGCCAGAGCACCTGTGAAGCGGCAAAAGCGTGCGTTAGCAGCTCAATTTTTCCTCCTATTTTCCATCGTCTTCTTCCTGCTGGCTGTGGACCTGTCACCAATCCCGTGGGTGGGGGCTTTGCAGCATCAGCTGCGTCGGGCAGTCCGCTACGTTTGGTTCCAGGCCAACGGCTTCTTCCGTGAGGCACTACCGCGATCTCACGACGCTCGCCCCAACCTTTCGAGTGAAAAAAGCTCGGGGCAGTAAATTGGGGTGGTAACGCCCGCGTTGTTGGTCAATCAGTGCCCTCAGGCTACCCATGGCGTCGACTCGTGGTGTGCATGGAATATCTTGACCACGCTTAGCAGACTTCTCGTTCGGAATCATGGTCCAAAAAGAAAAGCGGGTGCGCGCGCCACGCACCCGCCAAGGTAACTCGGCTAGATTATGGGCACACAAGAAGTGGTGGGGAGGGCTGTCGGTCGCTGTTTTTCTGGGAGCGCCAAATATTGCCCGGCGAGACCGTGCCATTAGTGGGGTCGTACAGAAGCTGAGCAGAATTTGTGCATCCCGCATGCGTGTAGGAGCGGTCTGGTCCGACCGAGCCTAAGCGCCACGCTCCGTAAAACTCATAGGCAGGTGGCCAGAACGTCGAGGTTGGGTACCAAATCGTGGCCCTCGTTTTCATGTCATGGTACGTGAAAACACGCTCATCAAAGGGGGACGTCAGGTTCTTGTCTTGGAAGGGGTCTTTAAAGTACGGATCAGTGATATAGGCAACTGGGGTAGAAATTCCCCACCACAAGACCCCAGCCACGTTTTGGCCATTAACCTGCGGGTCACCGTACATGCTGCTATGCCACTCCCGCGGCACCTTGTTTTGATCCACTGTGTAAGCCTCAATCGCTGTGGCCAAGGAGCGCAGATCGGCCTTAATCCTCGAAACCTTGGAGCGCGTTTGGGCTTCGAGGAAGTTTGGCACTGCAATGGCCGCTAGGATCGCTATAATTGCCACCACGATCAGCAGCTCGATGAGGGTGAAACCTTTTTTCATGAGTCTTACCTCCCGAAGGAAATGTAAAAAATCCATTAATAAAGCGCACGTATCCAAAAAAACGCCGGCGTTTCAAGGTTTTTTTGCTCAGCTGTCACATTAAAATAGGAAAACCCACACCACAGGTGAATTATGATGTTATTAAGTTCACATTTTATAAAATAGATTGTATGGGGGCTGCGCCTTGCAGCTACCGTTACGGCCTTTGCTCCTACTGACACAAAGGTTTTCGTGGTGTGGATGGGACAGAGCCGGCACCTTTCTCTGCGTACTTATATTATGGCGTGGTTACGAGGGGCATTTCGAATACAGCTGCTTCCTTGCGCCCCGCTTAGGCCTCAATCTTTTTCTTTTTTGGCGGAGGACGGCTTCCCTAGCTCCTTTTCAGCACCGTTGGCGAAAATGACTGGCTCCAGTGCTTGTGCCAATGCCTTCGCAATAAGCTGATGTGCCAGAGGGCTAGGGTGTGCATCCTTCGCGCTTAGTATGTAGGGTTCCACTGAAGCCCGATGATTTCGTGCGTGCCTGGAGATTTCGTCGAGAGGATTGACTACCATGAACCCGGCTTCCTCGGCAACATTGTGCCATGGAGCCAGCAGTCCCTTCCACTTTTGCCCCCCCCTTACCGCATCCTCAAGCGCACTGAGATCATAGTGGAGCAGACATACTGGTTTGATTTTGTTGTCGATGCATTGTCGTGCGATTTTGTGCAAGGCGTCGCGCATGTTCGCCCAGCCAACCAGGAAACGGAACTCCGGCGGAACGAGTTCCGGCCTGTAACCGGCGACGCGCTGGCCATGCCCCCGCCCTCCTGCCTCCGCCACTCCACCGATGAGAAGCCTGGCCGTGTCGCCCAAGGGACGTCCGACCGTGCGGTCGCGTATCACTTCCAGTACAAAGAGCCTATCGAGGGCCCACACCTTCGGTTCAAGTCGTATAAAATTGGGTGCCTCGTCATCGTTGGTCACAAGGTTGAGCACGAGAACGTCAGGCGAATAAGCCAGAACGACCTCGCGAAACAAGGCCTCTTCCATCACTGTGTTATAACCGGGTACCGCAAAATTCAGGCACTCCACCACGGTTTCCGATGTAGCGGCTCGAGAATTAAAAGTGTTCTCCAGTACGTCGCTGAAGCGTTGCTCTTGGCGGACGCCCCATCCGAAAGCAATGGAATCCCCCACAATAGCAATTCGCTTTATCCCTGCGGGTTTTTGGATGGCGTGCTCTCGATCGCGGAATCCTGCCCCGTTAATTTTTACTGGTTGACCCACAAAGGTTCCCCAGGCTCCGGGCATCATCTCATAGCAGCGCTGCGGCGAACGTGATGGCTTAACTAGATCACGGAGTGTCAGATCACCTCCATAGTTTCTGGCTATGTCCTCGTGCAGGCGATCAATCCAGTTGCCATAGCGGTAAAGAAAAATCCTCGCGGATATTTCCAGTACCACCAGGGCGAAAGCAAGACCTAAAGCAACGGCCCCAAGCCGAAAAAAGAAAAAGCGCCGCGTTAACTTCGACGGCGCTCTCGTATGCGGAACCTGTTGGTCAGCTTCGCGCAGGTAGCCCATCGGTGATGCTCTAAATACTGTTTAGCTTCCCTATTCAAGCGGCCGGCCTGCGGCATCGGGGATTTTGTTGAGCAACAGAAGGACAAAATCGAAAATCCACCAAAATCCCACTAGCCCAAGCGTCAGCAACTTAAGTATACCAGGTCCGCGATAACCCAAATAAAAACGGTCAATCCCCAACCACCCGAAAAAGAGGCTGATGAACATGGCTTTTTTGCGGCTACGCGGTGGCCCCAACTCGGCCGGATCTCTCCACTGGAAGTCGTCAAAAACCAACCCGCGGATCTCATACATGATGATCGTCCAGACGCCCCATGTCAGGAAAAAATAAAGAAAGACGGTGAAAGCTTGGGCGCTTTTCGTCACATTGTCCGCAAGATGGTTTTGCAGCCACCGCTGGAAAGGCTCGTAGAGCGTCAGCATTGCTGCCATTCCCACCAGCAAAGCCGCAGACATCATGGGCAGGAAAAACCAGCTGAAAAACCGAACTGCAGGGTCAAACTTTTCAGCACGTTCGATAACTTTTTCGGAAACTTCTTCTTCGGGGTATCCTTCCAAAGCCGCCTGAATCTCGGCGCTCGGCGCCACCACCGGTTTGATGCGAAGTCCAACCAATTCCTTCAGGTTATCAATGAGGACAAGGTCGGAAGGATCTTCCATCGCAACGACAAGGCCGTCGCGGTCGAGTTTTATTGGCACCAAGTGATGGCGGCGGGCAATCTGGGCCGGGATATAAGTATAAAGGATAGGATCAATCTGAATTGTCTCGAGCGAGATCAGTGGGATGCCAAACTGCCGCTTAAAAAAATTCAAACGTCTTGTCTCGTCGATGAAACCGCTCTCCACGAGAATGCGCATAAGCGGTTTGTCGGTCTCCCTCTGGCGCGCCAACGCCATATCAAGCTGGGCGTTGGTTATCAAGCCTTCGCGCAGGAGAATCTCGCCGATGTTTGTGCCTGCCGACGACGACTTATGTGGCACAGAATCACGCTCCTTTCTGCCGTTGGCTGCGGCTGCAAGTGGCCTCACGTCTTGCCCGAATGAGCAATCGTCGTAAGAAAGGAAGACGCACACCTCCTGTGTTTGTCAAGTGCAAGTCTTTAAGTTTTCGGAAATTGCGCAAATTCTCCCCCGACAAGACGTGGCGGAGAGGGAGGGATTCGAACCCTCGATACCGGTTATCCCAGTATACGCGCTCTCCAGGCGCGCTCCTTAAACC
>JANZZJ010000114.1 GCA_026419455.1 Candidatus Sumerlaeaceae bacterium
CTGGTCTCGTGGGCTCGGAGATGTGTATAAGAGACAGGTGTGGAAAAAAACGCATTTGCGGGGCTCCATTATTCGTGGTCCAGAACGATTGCTGCTGTGGCAGTCGTTCTTTTGCTTTGGTGGATACCATGGTGGCTAGTCATCGCATCCTTTTCGGCTCACATACTAGCAGCCGGTATAGTGGCACTCGTGTGCGAGATAATTTATGGAGCTGGCGCAGCAAAAAGTCTTGGCTTGCCCTACTGGTATGGTTTGGTCAGTCCTGTTTCAGTCGGAATTTGTGCCTTTGCTCTTCTTCGCAGTGCTGCACTTACTACCCTGCGCGGGGGAGTGGTCTGGCGGCGCAGACATTATCCGCTGAACGAGCTTAAAAAGTACGATAAGCTTTGAGTGTGATCTGTACAAAACAGCCGGGTGTCCGGTTTCTTGCTCTTGCCTTACTCCTCTCAGGAAGACCTTATAGGTTTTGGTGTGGGTCCGTTTTGCGAATCCGGGGCCACTTTAAGTATTGGCAAGCATGACGAGGAACCTGTTCCAAGACTGGCTAAAGGAGTCTAGCGCGTGAATCATGGGACTGGTGTTGTTCTGCTCTCTTGTTGCCACTGGCATCGGGGACAATTCAGCTCCGTTGCGGAGCCTGCTTTGCGACGTAGTTTGTACCACATTGTCTGGAGGGCGATACTGTTGATGGCAATCTCACTGGCCGATCCTGCTATGGCTGCCAAGACCGCTCCGTTAGCGATTCAGAGAAATGGAATTCGCTGTGAAGTCACTCGGCCTGAGGACTTAGTACTTTTGGTAGACGGGATTCCTTTTCTCTCGGCGCCAGAACTTTATATTGTAAGCAAGAATTGGACACGTAAATTTTATGCTTTTGCTGACGACAGTGTTTGCACAAGGGCACGTCGCGTCGAAGAAACCAGCACAACGTCGCGAGTAGTGTTTCCACTAAAAAGTCCGGGGGGCGAGTTTACGGGCGAGCTCATTTATGAAGTGAGCGACGAGAAAATGTTTCGTGTGTCGCTCAGAGGGGAAATTACAACGCCTTCTGAGGCTCGGGTAGAGCATCGCTTTGGACGATGTGCCGCTGGATGGTTTATGGGACGCGAATGGCAAGCGACTTTGGAAGACGGTTCCACGACGCGAGGCATCGCACCTATCGTTGCGAAGTCGGCTGTTTTGTCCGAAGCAACGATTGTAGAACGGATTCGGAGCCTCGACGTCACATCGCCGGTATACACAGTTCGCGTTCGTACATCGGGCAACTACCGCTTTGCATTGGTGGACTATCGCCTCAGCCCCTATAATGCGGGCGAGCTCTGCTATTGGTTAGGTATTCTCGAGAGCCCCATTGTGGCCAATAGGCCTTTTGAATATGCTGCAGAAGTTTGCTTCTCGTCGCGTGAGATGAAGATGTCTGTTACAGTCGTCAGCACAACACAACCAGTGGTGTTGTGCAATGATGTTTTGGCTCCTCAAGAGGCGCCGAAGATGATCCTACCTACACCAAAGCACATCCAATGGGCTGATGGCCACTTTAAGATGCCGGCAATCCTACCTGTGACCATCAAAGGCGCTAAGAAAACAACAATCACTTCTACACGGCAACTGTTTGACGCGATCGTGGGAAGGCAAATCTCGGGCTATGGCGTAGTAACCCAATGGAAAACCTCAGCCGAGCAATCGCCCTCGCTCCTGACCATCGAATATTCTGAAAGAGCTCGACGCAGGGAACGACAAGGGTGCTATGATTACCACAGGCTAACAGTGTCGCCGCAAGGTGTGCATGTCGAAGTTGCAACGACTGGGGGCCTACGGGCTGCTCTAGCTTCCCTTGTGCAGCTTCTGCGCTATGGAGCAGACAAACCATGGATCGCGTGCTGCACCATTGATGATTATTCGGCACTACCAATTCGGGCCGTACATTTCTTCTCCGGCAAAGAGGGTAGCCCGCTTCAGCTAACCATGCTGCGGGACATTCTTCTTCCACTAAAATTTAACATGTTAATCTTTCAGTGCGAGTACATTAAGTGGGATAGTTTTCCCCAGATTCATCATAGTCGCTATGGTATGGACAAGGCTGAGGCTCAGGCGGTAATCGACGAAGCTAAACGCTTGGGTTTCGAAGTAGTCCCGTTAATCAACACATTTGGTCACTGTGAATGGTTGCTCGATAACGATTCCTTTCGTGAGCTGTCGGATAATCCCGATAATCCGTACGCCTATGATCCTTCGAACCCCCGAGTTTACGAGGTCTGTACGAAGATTTACGAAGAAGCGCTGGCGATGTTCCAGCCACGTTATTTTCACATTGGCCACGACGAGGTGACGCTTCAAGGTTTTCCAGAGAAAGAGCAGAACAAGAAACGTGGTGCGGAGCTTCTTTTCTACGAGGACACGCTCTTTTATTACCGGTGGTTAAGAGAGCGTGGGCTAAAGATGATGATGTGGGGAGATCAACTTCTGGCGCCCGGCGAAGGCGCTGGTGCAACCATGGCGGCCAGTAAAGAGCAGGCGCAATGGTTGCGCAACAAATTGCCCAAGGACATAATCATTGCCGACTGGCACTACGATCCGGATCCCCCCGAGCATTTTATTAATTTGCGCATTCTCTCGGAGAGTGGTTTCGACGTTTTGGCCTGCACCTGGTATTCGCCACTTAATATTTTGCGGTTCGCTAAAGCAGCAACAGAAGAGCATCAAAGGCAACGCGCAAAGCAGCGCGATCACCGCCAAGGTCGGGTACTCGGGTTGATGCAGACGACGTGGGCAGGCTACTCATTTGACCAACAATCCTTCGAAAATTCTTTTGATCAGTATGCAGCCTATGTTCTTGCGGGCGAAGCTGCATGGCGTGGGGGGGGACGGGAACTCACAGAGGTGCCGTACGACTTCAGAAAGGAATTTGCGCGATTGTGGACAGAAGATTTGCTACCTCCAAGTGGCGGTGGCGGTTGGTTGGCGGTACTTGATGGGGCGGCCAACTTGAAGCTTGGAGACTCCCAGGAGTGCGTGTTGATTGGTGGAGAAGGGCGTGCAAGCGCTTTTCAAAATCTTGTATGCGGAGTCCAAAGGCTGGAACGGTGGCAGGTGCGCCTTGCTCAATGTGGTCAGGTAGCGGCGGCGTGCCTATTCGATGCTCAGTTTAATCCGCCAGGTCCATGGTTAAAACAGTTGAGAGTTCCAGTTGAGCGAGGCGCGCGTGCCATATTCTTTGTTGTTGCTTCGACGGTTCCCGGGCCAGCTACAGCTCCAATCGCGTTAACGACAATTGAGTTCGACGACAACACGACGGAAGCAATCGAATGGCGTCCAGGTGCCAATGTGTTCGGCCTCGAGGACAATCGCTCTCTTCCTCGTGCTCCACTCGTATGGGCGAATGGAGAGAAAGGAAAGGCTCCCACATATCTCCATGGTTACATTTGGATAAACCCAGTACCGTCCAAGAAAATAAGAGAAGTGCGATTTGAAACAACCAATCGCGGCGGAGCATTGCTCCTGTTGGGAATGAGTGGCCTCGAGTGATCAGCTTTGATTAAGTGAGCTACCGATCGAAAATCGACTCGAGCTCTGGCCGTACATACTGTCCCATCACTCGTTCTGGGAATATTACCCGGCGGACGAACGCTGTTGCGCGTGCCAATCCAGCAACGAGTGGGGAAACCGTAGCAATGTCGGCGCATGTATTTCTTCTGTCTCGGAGTTGCACGAAGATGTGGTGGTGAGCCCGTTTGCCCTTGGATACATAGGGTTGATAGGCCAGATTCTTACTTTCATAAATCATGAAAAAGTAATTAGGATCCACCCCTTTCTCAGCTAACAATCGCCGCGCGGCAGCGACTTTCTTGCGTAGATTTCGAGAATGCGAAACATCCAACGTCTTGAATAGCTCGCGATGGAGCAGTCCACGAGCGAGCGTGCTCAGAACTGGGTCAGCACAGTCCCGCCAGAGATTGAGAGCATAAAAAATCGTATCGTCAGTGACTGCGAGAAACTGTTCCAGCGATGGGAACGATTTGGCCCCGAGGAGACCGCGGAGCGGTTCGGGGATTTCCACGCACCGTGCACGGCGCG
>JANZZJ010000122.1 GCA_026419455.1 Candidatus Sumerlaeaceae bacterium
AATCTCCACACGGCCCTCCACAACAAACGGACGGTCTACAATCGCATGCATACCGAGAATCCCTACTTGGGGAGGGTTGAGCAGAGGAGTGGACAAGAGCGATCCAAAAACGCCCCCATTGGTGATGGTGAATGTGCCCCCTTCAAGATCACTCAGCGCAAGTTTATTCTCGCGAGCGCGGCGGGCAAGTTCTGCGATCTCTTTTTCGATCTCCGCGAAGCTCTTCTTGTCGGCATCGCGTAACACTGGCACAACTAGGCCCCGATCCGTACTGACAGCTATTGAAATATCGTAATAATGATGATAGACGATATCGTCTCCTTCAATGCTGGCGTTGAGCTCCGGAAACGCCCGAAGACCTTCCACGACGGCCTTTACAAAGAACGACATGAGGCCAAGTTTTACCCCGTGGCGTGCCAAAAAACTCTCGTGATAGCGCTCGCGCAAAGTCTGCACTGCGGACATATCTACTTCAGCAAACGTCGTGAGCATCGCCGTTTGCTGGCGCGCCTCGAGGAGACGCCGCGCAATCGTTTTGCGCAGACGACTCATCGGTTTGCGCGTGATCGCACGCTCACCCCCAGGAGCTGCTAAGGTCCCCTCTCGTGCTGATTGCTCCTGCTCTCGCAGCGGGAAGGCAAAAGTTGATATAGGCTCTTCTGACACCTGGTCCTCGCTACCGGCTTCAGCTAGCGTAACGCTCACCCGCATCCGCTCTGCTATTGCGGCCGGTGTCATTTGCCTCCTTTCCGCGATGGGCGCCGGCTCTGGTGGTGGCGCCGTTACTTGCTTCGTCTGCACACCCTCTCCTGTTTGTGCCACTTTCTCAGCCGCTTCATCAATTTCCCCAATCACAGCCCCTATGGGCACATCCGTCCCTTCCGCCACGAGAATGCGTAAGCGCCCCGCCCCACCTGCCTCTAGATCGGCTGAGGATTTCTCTGTGTCGAGGGTGACGACTACTTCTCCCTTTTCTACCCAATCGCCATCGTGCTTGTGCCACTGCGCCACAGTACTTTCAGTTATGGATTCGCCGAACGATGGAACTCTAATTTGGATGGTCATAGTGAAATCACCACTACAGCAGGCAAGCCGCTCGCGTCAAGCTTAGGCCGAGCCGAGTGCCAAGCCTATCACACGAAGCTTTGCTAACCCCTGCACCCCACGAGAATCCTCGCCGTTAAAAGAAACCAATTCCCGGCCTGCGGCCAATCGCAATGAATTCACTGGCGCGCAGGAAAGACTTACGACGGCTCATTACCAGCCTATCGTATTCTACAACTTACAGGTCGGGGTGCGAGGTCGAGCGGAAATTACCGCTACGCGGATCATACTGCCACGCCCCTCCATAGGGTTCCGTGGTGTTGAAATCCGTATAGAAGACTTCTCGCAGCGACTCCGGTGGTTTGCCGAGCATCTGGGTGCGCTCCTGGATGGACGTTCTTATTCCCGCCAGTAAATTCTTTAGGAATTCGTTCCGCTCACTCTCACGCGCTATGATGTCTTCTTTTTTCCCGAATGGATACCCCAAGAACGTCTGGTTGATGACGTAGCGCGTCCCATAGGGATCTTCTGGAATGCCGCTTTGCTTGACGAGCGACTCACGGAAGATTTCGTTGCGCAGATCTTCCCATTTCGCACCAGGCTTTGCCAGCGAATCGGCAGGCAGCGGCATCTTGAGGTCCTCAGCCGATGGCTCCGGCAAGCCCTTACGCAAATCGGGATGTATTCCGTACTCACGGTTCATGGCACGCGCACGCTTCTCGAGCGCAGCTACAAACTTGCTCATGCGTGCTACTTCGTACTCCTGTAGAACGGGCATCGACGTGAGGTCCTCTATTTGCCGCGGCAGGGAACCCGTCTTCGATGTGTATTCATCGAAGGCGCGGATCAGGTAATCCTCGTTCCAACGGTCAATGGCTTCCTGAATCTTTCCCAACGCGATCTGTTGCATGGGAAGATCATTGGCATCTAGACCCTGCAAATAGTTAGCCACGAAGCGATCAAAGCCTATATAGTAAGCTCCGGATTTTACCTCAATGTACGCCACAACGCGCGGAACCCAGTTGGGGGCATCTTGCCGCTTCATGGCCACACGGCCGTACCACCGCGCCAGATTCGTATCACCCATTTGCCAATGTGCCACGTACATGCCTTCAAAAGGAATGCGATACTGGCGCACGAGCCGGAACATGCCCTTGTTGAGCAAGCCGAGCCCCTCGCGCTGACGGCCACCTTCGTCGCCGATCACCATGTTGCCAAACGTGTAAGCTGTCTCGAAGTAGGGATCGAGCTCGGTGATCGTGTCGAACATATTGTAAACCGGCTTCCAGTCGCGGTTCGTCATACCACGCCCGCCGAACGACTGAATGGCCCTCAGCCACAAAAAGTCCGCTGCCACAAGGTCGTAGCGTAGCGCCAGCACTTTGAGAAGTTCCCCGCTGCGGCCCGACAGCATCCATGTCTCCACGAACGGCGGATTAAGTTTCACCTTCTCAAGGTTCTTGTGCTGTATAACGACCGCCGTAGCAAAAAAGCTCACGAACAAGACAAACAGCACTATTGTTTGCAGAATCGACCGTCGCATAGGCTATTTGAAATTCCGCCTGTTAAAGATCATCGAAGCCAAACACAACACGCCAGCCACATAAACCAAACCGTAGGCCACCGCCACCCAGTCAATGGGCACATTGTGAATATTTGGAGTGCTCACTTCCCATGGACCGTAGACCGCCTCCATGCGCTTGTCGAAAAGGGCGAGGTTTGGGACGATATGCATCGCCACCTGCGCAAACCAGTACTTGATGAGATCGGGGCCCACCAGATTCTCCACCCCGCCGGCTTTCTGCGCAAGGCGCTCGGCGTAACGCAGAATGTCTTCACACAAGCTGCCAATGATCCACGTGAGAAAAGTGAACACGGCGCTCAGTGTCGGCGTCGAAAACGTAGAATACAGAATGGCAAAGCTCGTGATAATGGCCAAACCTAGCGCGCTCATCCCGATCACCCGCATCAGATGATGGGTGATTGGCTCGGAATACCCGAAAACCGTCGCGACACCTTTGCCTACGGCAAGTATAAATTGTTTAAAATGATAAAGATAATACTGGATCTGCGGATTGCCTATCGGTTCAAATTGCCCTGGCGCCACCTCTCGGTAGATTGCCTTCATGACCTTGTCGAAGTCAGTGGCATCCCGAAAATAAAGCACCGCAAAGAAGAAAATGCTCATGATGAGCATGTTAACGTAAATCGTAATGAGAAGCCCGAAAAACTTGCCTAGAATGAACTGGTAGCGGTCTATCGGCTTGGAAACAATCGTATAGATGGTTCTCTTGTCGAGTTCGGTGTAAACCAAGTATACTCCGACGAACACCGCAATCAAAAACCCGAAGAAATCAATCGCTGCAAGCCCTAGGTCCTTGATGAGTTTCTCGGGCGCTGCGATTGAGAGGTCGCTAATAACTCCCGAGAATCCCATGATGAGCAAAGCAAAGATAAGAAGAAAGTACAGGACCTTATTACGCACGGCTTCCTTGAAAGTGTTAAGCGCTATTGCAAGCACCTTAAGCATCAGCTACGAACCTCCTCGCGTGGGGCATTGGTGCGCGCCACTTCGCGGATGAAGTATTCTTCAAGTGTTTCGCGCCGAGGCGTCAGCGAGACCAGCATGGCGTTTTCTGCCACAATCCGCCGCAGAGCCTCTTTCACCAGTTCTTCCTTTTCCAAAATCATAAGCACATCGCGCTCGCGCTCGATAAACTTGCGCGCGTGTTTTTCGAGCGCATCAAGGCTTTCGCGCGAAAGCCCACTCGCCACTAATTCGTACTCTTTCACCTTGGGGCTCAGCAGTTGACTTAGCTCGCCGATGGCAACCAGCCGGCCACGGTTAACGATCGCCACGCGATCGCAAATCAGCTCGGCATCCGAAAGGATATGCGAACTAAAGAATACCGTTTTGCCTTGGTCCTTCAACCGCAGGATGATATCGCGGATTTCTTTTCTACCCAGCGGATCAAGGCCTGATTGAGGCTCATCGAGCACTACGAGCTGCGGATCATTCAGCAAGGCTTGCGCTAACCCGATACGCTGAATCATTCCTTTTGAATACCCCTTCAGAGGCAAATTGGGCGCATGATCGGGCAAACCCACCAGATCGAACAATTCCTCGATGCGCTTGCGCCGCTGTGCCTTGGGCATCCCATAAAGCTGACCATAGTAATCGAGAAATTCCTCGCCCTTGAGGTAATCGTAGAATGCGGGGTTTTCTGGAAGAAAGCCAATTTTGGCTTTCACCTCTTTATCGCCCAGTGGCCGCTCCATGATGCGTGCGGTCCCGCTGGTGGGAAAAATGATTCCCATCAGAATTTTAATCGTCGTGGATTTTCCCGCACCATTGGGCCCCAGAAGACCAAAGATCTCGCCCTCCCCTACTTCGAGGTCGAGCCCATCGAGCGCTACTGTGCGACGGAAAAAATTGAATTTTAGCCGACCATGCTCGACATCAATGAAATCGTGCGTGTAAACTTTCGACAGTTTTCTAGTCTCTATGATTTTCATAAGCCAGTTCGGCACTCCACGACTGGATTCGAATTCAAGTCAAGCGAATGCGAATACGCCCAAAGACAAGCAAAAATTTTGCTTGCCCGGAAATGCCGTTCGCGTCACACACTGGCACCGTGGCAATTTTGTGAAATAAATTCAGGTGTGATCATTTCAGGCTGGGTATGAGGTGAGTAACATGAATACTGGTGCGCGGTGGACACTCGCAGTAATTACCAGTGGAGCTTTGGTAGCGGGGGGAACCAGAGTCTCAGCGCAAGATATCATCATCGAAACTCAAAAAGAAGGGCAAAACTTCGATCACTATGAGGAGATCGAGGGCAAATGGATGGACAGCAAGATTCCTCCAGCCACAGCAAAAAGCCGCGCACCCGGTTGCACCGACGGCAATAAGTGCGGCACTCGGAAATACCTGTTCTCCACGGGCACCCCGGATCAACCGGACCCCACCGGAAACCCCGAGCCGGCTGCTGCAAGATTCTATCCACGTTTCTCTGCCCCGGGGCATTACTACGTCTACGCCACTTGGCCACGCGCCGCAAATGCCACTCCCGTAAAATACATTGTCAAGCACGCCAAAGGCAGCGACACCAAAGAACTCACCCAAGACGGCTGGGGGGGAACAGAAACGGGGATCAGTAATGCTAATACGTGGGTTCTCATTGGAGACTACGATTTCACTGCTGGCAACGAGCAATATGTCGAATTGCGCGTGGACAAGTCCGTCCGTCCCGTTTCTCCCAAAAACTACGGACAGGTCTATGCAGACGCCGTCCGATTCACCTCGAAACCACTGGAGGATCCGGGGCAGGCGGCTTTGGCTACCGTTACCCCTTCAGCAGGCGGGGCTACGCCACCACCGCAAACAGCGCCAACCGTCGTTGGTCAGCTGAAGTGGTATGAGAACATTCCCGATGTACAAAAGGCAGCCGCAGGAACAAACAAACGAATTCTTCTCTTCTTCTTTTCGCCCAACAGCGAACGTTCCAAAGAGCTTGAGAAAAACTTGGCGAGCCCAGCTGTGGCAGCAATTCTGCAGAAATCGTACGTTCTTGCTCGGCTCAACTTTTTGGAGAATACTAAGATTGCTTACAGTCTTGGCGTGTTCAAAGCAGGTGTCATCAACGTTTACGACGCCCAGGGGAACGCCTTATTCCAAATCAACGAACGGCTTAGCCCCGACGAGCTGGCCGCAAAACTCAAGGCTGAGTGATCGCCCAACGCCGCAGGCGCTAGCTAGTGCCAGAAACGTTTATCCCAACGGCCGACAAGCCAAGCCCCATGCGCCGGGGGAGAACCGCGGGGAGGTTGAGTTGCCATCCTCAGTAGAGTTTGCTACCGTATAGTGCTGATTTTTCGAAAAAGCCACTTGACAGCCATCCGCCTTTATCTAATTTTTGGATCGTTCTAAGAGAAAGGCGGGTTTACATGGTGCGCTATTCAAGAATCATTAACGCTACCAACATCGCCCTCACGCTCGCTCTCATTATGCTGCTCGGCGGCTCGGCATTTTGCCAGACAGCACCTGCTGCAGCCTACACTCCACCTCCATCTGTGCAAATCCAACCAAATGCCGACGGCACCTATAAAGTTACGTTCAAGTATCAATCCGCCGCTCAAAAGGTCTATATTGCTGGAACCTTTAACGACTGGGCGACTAACAAGGATGAAATGCAACGTTACGGGAACCTCTTTTTCATCACCTTGGACCTCCCTGAAGGAATCCATGAGTACAAATTCGTCGAGGAAGGCAGCGAGTGGGTCCTTGATCCACTGAATATGGATCGCGTGGATAACGGCCTTGGCAGCAAAAACAACGTTCTCCGTCTCGGGAAAAACATCCCCGCCCCCACCCCCATCCCGCCTTCCTTGACTCAAGCGGCAGCGGCCAAAAGCAGTGGAACCTTGGAGTGGCTCGCTTCCATTCC
>JANZZJ010000251.1 GCA_026419455.1 Candidatus Sumerlaeaceae bacterium
TGGGCACGCACTGCAAGAAAGCGGAGCCGGCGGAAACTCGGATCGAAATCGGGGTTCATGGCCCGGACAGCCAGTTCAAGAATTATCTCGCTCTCTGTCCCATTGAGATAGGAGCGGTGTCGCACGGGTTCGGTTGCCACGAGGTCAGGGAATAGCCCATCCTCCGGGACACGCTCGGCAAACTTGGCAAGGAGCTCCCCCAGCAATTTAGGTATCGCCTGACTTAGGTTCAATGCCTGCACCATTGCGAAAAAGCATAATAACTTTTTAGCCGGGGTCTATTCATCGTCCTCCGGGAGTAGTGTTATCGGTGGTTGGAGAAACGCAGCCTCAATTCGGACGAGGTTGTGTCGTGCCATTGGCTATTGGCATGGGGCGATAGATGGCCGTGGTTTCGCAGGTCGAGGAGCGCAGTGGGTCACGGTGACTTTTGAGGAGAAGCGCGAAACTCTCCAATCGACGTGTTGGCCTAGCGTAATTTTCGCCGAAGTGATGGCATGCCATCCGGGGCGCGGTAGGCTTATGAATGCGAAGACTAGTTTTCACGTAAGCTTAACGCGTCCGATGATGCGAAGACCAAAAAGCAGAAAAGAGCAGGTGTTAGCGGGTGTTCTCCCAGTATGGAAGGAGCCTGGACCGACCTCGCACGATGTCGTGGATATGGTGCGACGGGCTGGTCGAATCCGTCAAGTGGGCCATACCGGAACTCTCGATCCTGCTGCTGCAGGCTTGCTCGTATTGTGCCTTGGCCCCTACACGAAACTTGCCCCTTATCTTATGGATACCGACAAGGAATATCGCGGATATTTCTGTTTAGGGCTGGAGACCGACACGGACGACGTAGAAGGGGTGGTGCTCCAGGTAGGCGCGTCCAAGCCCCTATCCGCGTCGGAGATAGCGCAAGCCGCCGCACAGTTCGTGGGAGAAATAGATCAAGTGCCACCGCGCTTTTCTGCGGTTAAACGTGAAGGTAAGAAGTTGTACGAATTGGCACGTGCGGGGAAAGAATTCGAAGTGGAACCCCGTCGGGTGAAAATCTACGATTTTGAGGTCGGGGATCCACAAGCCTGTGAGTTGCCGTCCGGGTTTGTAGAGCGGATCACTGACCCAGCTCTGCGCCAACAGATCGAAAAGGTTCACTCGCTGATCGTGCGTGTACCATTCCGTACGGTTGTCTCATCGGGGACTTATGTTCGCTCCCTAGCTCGGGATTTAGGCCGAGTCCTTGGGTGCGGAGGTTTCTTGCTTTCGCTTGAGCGCACAGCGACGGGTGTTTTCACCGGTGAACAAGCCTTACCTATGGGCGAGCTCGAAACGATAACTCCTGAGGCCCTTGAGGACCACCTTGTGCACGGCGTTGATGTGATTGACCGGCGAAAGTACCCCGTTTTTCACCTGTTGCCAGCTTACGCCTCGCGCCTGCAACAGGGACAGCCTTTGCTCAATACGATGTTTGAAGAAATTGACGAAGCAGGCGAGGTGCCGAGCGGCACCATTTGCGCCGTGGCAGATGACGTTGGCGGCATTTTGGCCATGGCACAGGCCCAAAAGTTAGAAGGGCTCCAGCGCAAGAACCCTTACGCTGGAGCCAAAATCGCCGGTTTCCGGCCGCTGCGTATCTTTCCCGGCGGATTACGTTAGCACGCGAGATGCGCGAGGCGCCTCCGCCCAAGAATCTTTATGACGACGGGAACGGCACGAAGCGATCGAAGCCCGTGTTGGGTCCGTAGGTGATGTCGCCGTTACTCACTGTGCCGTTGGTCGGATCGTAAGGCGTGCCAGAATCGGGGCCGTCGCTGTCGGGACCCCTGCTGTGCAGCCGATATGGTCCATAATGCTGAGCAGCATACGCAAACGTTGGCGCATGAGGATCGGTGGCTAGGGCCTGCAGAGCATAGTGCCAGTTCACGTACATGTATTCTCGCACTTCAGGGGGGAGTCCCGTCTTATGTGCGGCGAATGGATCCATCGGCATCGTGGAGATGTAGGCTACAGGTGTGGTCAGCGGATTCGCGCCGTTCCACGTAGTGTCGGGTACGCCAAAGCCGGGAACCTGACCCCCTATGTGGAACTCCAACGCCGCTTGAGGGACATTCGAATAGTGGTACGTGGGATAGCCCCCATGATCAACCGCGTACGCTTCAAGAGCAGTAACTATGGATTTCATGTCTGCCTTAGCTCGGGATGCTTTTGAGCGCACTTGGGCATCGAGGAAATTAACCAAAGCAATCCCTGCGAGAATGGAAATGATAGCGACAACGATGAGGAGCTCAATGAGCGTGAAGGCAGGCTGCTGCGTTGCCTGAAATTTGTATCGTGTCATATTCTTACCCTCCAACCGTTCCTTACTAAGGACGGACTGAAATTTGGTCAACAACAAAAACTGCCAGCCGGCAACATTACCATGAAGCAAGACGCAGGCCGAGACGGGAAACTTCGCGTAAATACCTCGGTTTATACCCGCACAAGTGTGCTCCTGTGCGCAGCCGCACGATACTGACCATTTGTGTTTTTCAAACTTACCGCATGGTGCCCCAAAAGAAATTGTTAAAATAACGGACATAATTGTCGCCCCGTCTTCCCCCCTGGTGCTCAGCCCAGCCTAGACGATGTTCAGATCAACGACGCTCCATCACCCCGATAGCGGTTGCGCGCGCTAAGGTAGCTGCAAAACCCCGCGGTTAACCATAGTGGACACGCAAAAGCGATACGATCGCTACGGTGTGAGTTTTCTGCGCAGAGCGGATTCTCGGCAAGAATTGCCGCCGCTAGGCGACCGCTTAGAACACACAAGAGAAAGAGAAGCCCGTCCAGCGGTTCCATTTGCAGGAGAATTCGACGCAGCGCGGATTTTAGTGACCTTCGTCGTATGTCGCGCATGGGGTCACACCGAAATGACAATGCATTGAACAATCGCTTCGATACTTTCAAACCATCACCCTGTGTGTTGTCTCTGATAGAATGAGCTCTTCCCCGTGACAATGTGCGCGCGCCGCGATCTTTCTGCCGCGCCAGGACACCAGTATAGACTCTTCGCAGACCGGTGGCTTTGTGGGCAAACCCGGGCCGCTCCACGTTGCCCGCTTAAGTTTAAGTGGGCAAGGCGGTGGCGGAAGTGTGCTGGTTTTACAGCCGT
>JANZZJ010000252.1 GCA_026419455.1 Candidatus Sumerlaeaceae bacterium
AGGGATAGCCACGGTGTCCTCCAGCTTTCGGGCGTATCCTCCAGCCATGACGACAAGCGTGGGAATGCCACGCTTCTTTGCCTCGTCGAGCACGAGCTCATCACGCTTTTTTAGTCCCTCTTTGGTCAGACGAAGGCTGCCGAGCTGGTCATCGTAATAGGGGTCGGCCCCAGCCACATAGACCAAGAACTCAGGCTTGTGCCTATCCATCGCTGGGATCATGGCGTCAGCCAATGCCCCCACATATTCGGTGTCCCCCACGTAATCGTCGAGCCCGATGTCGCAATCGGATTTTTGTTTCAGAGGATAGTTATTCTCCTGATGAATGGACAGTGTGAACACGCTCGCATCATCTCGGAATATATGCGCTGTGCCATTGCCCTGGTGGAGGTCGCAATCCACCACCATAGCGCGTCGGAAGACGCCATCGCGCTGCAATACTCTGATGGCTACAGCTATGTCGTTCACATAACAGAACCCTTCTGCACGGTCAGCAAACGCGTGGTGGAAACCGCCCCCGATGTGAACGCACAAATGCGGGACCTGGCTAGCAGCAATGCGTGCTCCAAGAATTGAACCACCTGCTGCTAGCATGCCCGCCTCCACGATCTCTCTGGTCAGTGGCAATTCACTGTATCGTGTCCTTTCTGTCCAGCGCAGGTTTTGCAAATCATCAAGATACTCGGCTGTGTGCACAGAAAGTAATTCTTCCCGACTCGGAGGCATTGGCTCCGCAAAATCGGACTCACTAACGAGGCCACGGCTAAGCAGCGTTTCGCGAATCAGCCTGTATTTCGCCGTCACAAATACGTGTGGGCCTAGGTCCACTTCGTAGCGAGGTGAATACACAAATTTCATAACTACGCGTTCCCAAATACTTACCTTGGTGCAAAGTCGTTTCGACGCAAGTGTATTGACATCCAATGATGCTTTGAATCAGAAAAGCCCTTCTCGATTGCGAAAGGCTATTCTCAGCTGAAACATGTGGTAGGTGTCCCATGCCAAAAGTGTTGATCTGCTCTGTTGGTACGGTGTTTGAAGGGCGCGAGAACATTCTCGCGGTGCTGGCGGATGAAATTATCCAACTCAAACCTGCTCATGTGGCTTTCGTGGTGTCGAGGGAAAGCTTGCCTCCTGCCCAAAAAATAGCTCAACAGGCAGGATTGGCCGACGAGTTCATTACTTACGTAGTATTGGATACGCCCCACGACCTCAACGAGGTTTTTGCACGCACAAATGAAACTATTCGGCAATTTCGTGCGCTCGGGTATTCCGCTTCTGACATCTCTTTGAACTATACAAGTGGCACAAAGGTCATGAGTAGCGGTGTCGTGCTCGCTGCGGTCTTTAACCAATGCTCGGAGCTCCGTTATATCTACGAAGGCGGGGCATCGCGAGACCGGGTAATTATCACCCGCCCTGAAGCAGTTTCTGCTTATCGCGACCTTTTGCTTGGGAGCCGCCTCATCGAAGAGCTCAGGTTTCAGTCGGCTACGGATCTTCTCGATCGCATCGATTCTTCACTTTTGTCGCAATCAGATGTGGCGATTCTTGATGCTCTCAAAAAGCTAGCAGAAGCCTACAACGCGTGGGACACGTTTAACCCCGCTCGCTTCGTCGAAATCATGCACGGTCTCACCACTCAAGTAGACTTGCTAAAAAAGTTCTTAGTGGATAGTGGAACGCTTGGCTTGCTTGCCCAACTAGCCAGCGACGTGGCGCGCGAAAACTATTCCCCCCTCATCTTCGCTGACATGGTGAACAACGCCATTCGCCGGATGCTCGAAGGAAAGTATGATGCCGCAGTCGCCCGCCTCTATCGGGCACTCGAAATGCTGGCTCAGTGGGTGCTCCGCCGCTATGGAATCAATACCGATGACGTGGACACTCGAAGAATCCCTCCTCGATTCCGCGTGAACTTCGAAGCACTTCGTTCTATGGACGACGGCATCGTGCGAATCGGTATGCGCAAGGCGTTCGAATTGCTTGCCATTCTCGACGCGCCACTAGGCATACGGTTCCAAGCTAAAAAGGAACTTCTCCCATTGCTCCAAAAGCGGTCAAAATCGATCCTTGCGCATGGCACAAGCCGTGTAGCAAAAGACGACTGCGAACACTTTCTCAAGCACTCCCTTGATCTATTCGCCAGTGAGATAAGTAACTTCAGCGATACCTGCCATGCTCTCCAGTTCCCATGGCTAAGGGATCGCTACGAGTGTTCCGTCGTGCTAGAGCGCACAGCCTAGCTTCTTGGCTAGGGCAGGAGCGCACTTCGTGACATCGCCAGCTCCCAAGGTGAGGATTAGGTCGCCTGGTTGTGCATGAGCGACAACGAACTCCTCTGCGCTGTCCAAAGCTCCCACGTAAAATGCACGCGGATGTCCGTGCTTCTTAAGGCTTTCAAGTATGAGCTCTGATGAAACATTGGCGATAGGGTCTTCACTGGCCGGGTAAATATCGGCTAATACGACGACGTCAGCATCTGCGAACGCCGCCCCAAATTCATCGGCCAGCGACTTAGTCCGAGAATAGCGGTGTGGCTGGAACAATGCAATAATCCGGCCAGAATGCGTAGCACGTGCTGCGGCTAAGGTCGCACGAATCTCTGTGGGGTGATGAGCATAATCATCTATAACAAGAAAATGTTCGTTCTTGCCCACAATTTGAAAGCGGCGACGAACACCGCGAAAGCTGTGTAGAGCTTCGATGATCTTATCTGTCGCAATACCAATTTCACAACCAAGTGCGAAAACTGCTAGCGCGTTGAGAACATTGTGAAGGCCGGGTACGCTGAGACGTATTTCGCCCTGCAATAAGCCGCACTTAAATACTTGAAATTGGCAGTAACCGGCCTCGATTTGGGAAACCTTTGCTTGGTATGTAGCATCTGGTGATAGTCCATAACAAGCTAATTTGATTTCATTATTGCGAATCCTAGAACTTTTACCCACTGTGGTGCCGAAGGACCCCAAAACCTTTCTTACTCCCTCGTCGTCGCAGCACGCTAAAAGAGTTCCCCCTCGCTTAATATTTTGGATGTGTGCCCGGAACACGTCATACACTTGCTCAATTTTTTCGTAAAAGTCCGTGTGATCTAATTCGATGTTTGTGACGATCGCGAATTCGGGATGAAAATTCACCAACGAGCCATCACTCTCATCTGCTTCAGCAACAAACCATTCGCTCTTGCCGCCCCGGGCGTTCGAAGCCTCTGTGTTAATAGTCCCGCCTACAGCAAATGAGGGAGCAAAGCCCACATGGGTGAGCATCGTTGCCGCCATTGATGATGTCGTTGTTTTTCCGTGGGTGCCGGCAACAGTGATTCCGCGCCGTGCATCCAGTAACTCAGCAAGCTTTTCTGACCGATGACGTATAGGGATGCCAAGGCGGCGCGCTTCGATAATTTCTGGGTTGGTGGGTTTTATAGCGGTGCTGACCACAACCTCGGATGCACCGTGGACGTTTTCAGCGCGGTGACCAATGAAAACTACTGCCCCAGCCTCACGCAATGCCCGTGTATAAGACGACTCTTTAACGTCTGAGCCAGATACTTTTATACCTTCCTGCAGTAGCAAGTGGGCAATGCCGCTCATCCCAACTCCACCTATTCCCACAAAGTGAATAAGAGTATTGCTCTCGTCCATGGAATCCCTTCCTGTTTCTAGTCGCTCCGTTCATTAGGAGTCGGATAGTCGTGATATGGAAAGCCAGGAAATTTCTACTTGCCCTCAACAAGTTTCGCCAAAAGCGTGCGATCGTCACGCCAAAATAGAAAGAGGGCGGCACCGATTCCTGACACGACGCCAGCTGCGACACGTAGTGTATCGGAAGCGATCCTATTCAAAAGCAAAACAGGGAGCGTAATCGCAAGCCCGACCGCCAACAACCGTAGGCTGGTTCCGAGTTGTAGAGTCACGCCACGTCGAGCTAGTGCGACAAGGTACATGAGCGCGCTCACTGTTTCTGTGAGCACCAAGGCAAGAACAGCACCATTGAGCCCCATCAATCTGATGCCAGCCACATTAAGTATGATATTGAGTAAAAGGGCGACCACCGCCCGCATCATAACAATTTTTTCTGCGTCGAGGCAGATAAGAAAGTTCGCTGCCACGATTTGATAAAAGACGAGCAAAAGCCACACACCACAGAAACGAAACACTGTGACAGCTGAAAGATATTCCTCCTTAGCTACAACCCGGATAATCCATTCAGGTGAAAGGATTAAAACCCCCGAAAAGATCAAAGCTGCGTAACCAAGGTAACAAACAAGCTTTTGATAGTACCGAGCTATAAGCTCTTTTTCATCGTGATGTCGTGAAAGAAAAGGTATAAGGGAGTTGATCACGGCAGTGGGGAGGAACTGGAGTGCCTCAGGGAGGCGCGCTGGCGCGTTATAGTATCCTACCGCCTCCTCCCCTAGCACGTTTGACAGGGCGATCGTTCCCGTCCTCATATATAG
>JANZZJ010000007.1 GCA_026419455.1 Candidatus Sumerlaeaceae bacterium
TTGAGGACCATCCTGTAGCGAGCTTCGTTGGCCCGGACTCGTGCAATGGCTTCGTTGACGCGGTCGAGCGGAAGGACTTCCGCCTGCGCTCGAACGCCGTGGCGAGCAGCAAAAGCCAGCATTTCGCGAATGCCTGCACGACCGCCGATAACAGTGCCACTAATTGTTTTCTGTCCGCCGACGAGTTGCATTACTGGAACGCTAATGTTGCCAGGGGAAGCACCCACAAGCTGCAGCCTGCCGTGCTTGCGCACCAGGCCCAGCCAAACAGGCCAATTCAGATCGGCTGTCACGGTGGACAGGAGTAAATCAAAATAGTTGGCGCGAGCTTTCATGGCTTGCTCATCCGAGGAAACCACAAATTCGTGGGCACCGAAACGCTTCGCCTCGGCTTCTTTCGTCGGTGAGGTGGAGAACGCTGTCACTTCACAGCCCATAGCCCGGGCAAACTGCAAAGCTAAATGCCCTAAACCACCAACGCCAATGACCCCCACACGATGGGCGGGACGGGCAAAACGGCTGAGCGGGGTGTAGACGGTAATACCGCCGCACAACAAGGGGGCTGCAGCATCGGAAGGTAAAGAGGCCGGAATAGGGAATGCAAAGCGTGAATCGGCCACTAGATACTCCGCATAACCGCCAGGACGTCCAACGCACGTAGCCACGTGATGGTCACAGGCGGGCTCCTCCCCGCGTTCACACCATTCACACGTCAGGCACGAAGCGCATTGCCACCCAACACCCACGCGCTCGCCCTCTTTCAGGTTATCCACAAGAGCGCCTTTTCGTACAACCGTGCCGATGACCTCATGCCCGGGCACGAGGGGGTAGGAGCTCACCTTCCAGTCGTTGTCAATGAGATGAATATCACTATGACAAATGCCGCAGTACTCGACGGCAATCTCGACATCAAACGGTCCAAGTTCTGAAGGTCGCTCTAAACTAACCACTTCGAGTTCTTTTCCAGCAGCTGGAGCTGCGTAGGCGCTGAAAGTCATTTCTCGCTCCTTTCACCCATGAAGTTTTCGTAAAAGAAATCGCGCTACTTGCCGATTTGTGCAAGCAATTCACCATGTTCACCCCACGTCAAGCAACCGACAATTGATGCAGGAGGGGGCAGAGGGGTACCCATTTGGTCTTATTTAGCAAAAGTGGGTGAAACACCGGGAACAATGGGGGAAAAATTCCCGCGAAAACACAGCCTACTGCAGCGTTTTTGCGGCACGACGCAGCTGCTTTTGGGAAGCTTGGCTTCTATTACTGCGTTGATTTTTTGAGTCTTATAAAACAGACCTCGTGGTCAATTTTTTTATTGACCTTTTGGGCTAAATATTTGTGAAGATTCTCACAAAAGGTCGTGAAAGTTTTCACGAAGTAACGAGACAATGCTTGCGCTCAATCAGACAACGGCTTACGCGATCTTGACCCTTGGGCTGCTCGAGGACCCTGACGGGAGACCTTTGCACGTGGAGCAAATTTCGCGTGCGACAGGCATCCCCCGCGCGTATTTAGCGAAGCTTGTTTACCGCCTGCGGCGCAAGGGCTTTGTGACGACACGACGCGGCTATCACGGCGGTGTGACCTTAGCTCGACCTGCTCGCGAGATTCCCTTACTCGAAGTGGCTGAAGCCGTCACGGGCCGTCCGTTTAGCGCCCCGTGTCTTCTGGGACTGCGCGTTTGCGGTGATAGTGCCACGTGTCCGCTGAACAGGTTTTGGAGCAAGACGGTGGAGATGGTACGCAGCGGGTTGGAGCGAGCATCCGTGGCCGACGTTGGCGATTTGCGTTGCGTGGCGTCGGCGCGCCGGCTGCGCGACCAAGGGGTTGCCCGTATGGATATTCCTGTTCCCTCCGATCCGTCACCAACGGCAGCGCCAGCTCGTGAAAAATTTCACGATCCCGACGAAGGGAGGATTAGCTGAGCATCATGGACGTCACCACTAGGCACATTAAGTATCAAGCGGACTGCGACCTAAGTTTTCCGGCTGCCATCAAAAAAATCCCTGGCTGCGAGAAGCTTGATAGCTGCATTCAGTGCGGAACCTGTTCTGGGGTTTGCCCGTTGAGCATTTACATGGACATGACCCCTCGGCGGGTGATGAACCTCGTGCGCTACGGATTCAAGAAAGAGGTCATGGCGTCGAACACGATCTGGCTTTGCTCGTCGTGCTATGCCTGCACCGTGGAGTGTCCGCGCGAGATCAAAGTCACCGACATTATGTACGCTCTGAAGCAAATGGCCATCCGTGAGCGCGCCTACCCACGGCGCTTTGCCATGGTCGTGCTTGCCAATGAATTTTACAAGATGGTCCGCGCACGCGGGCGCGTGAACGAGATCCATTTGGTCACTCGACTCAATCTCCTCACGAATCCACTGAAAATGCTCGGCATGGCGAGGCTGGGCATCGAGCTCATTAGGCGCGGGCGTTTCTCGCTGAGGCCAGAGAGCGTTAGGGATCCGCAGCGAATTCGCGAAATCATGGAGTATCCTGAAAACGGCAACGGAAAGGAGGCCCGGGCACGATGAGGTACCACTATTTCCCAGGCTGCTCGGTGTTGGGTACAGGTCGCGCCTGCGAGGAAAGTACACAGGCAGTCATTCGTGAACTTGGCATAGAGCTGAAAGAAATTGAAGACTGGAACTGCTGCGGTGCCACCGCCTACATGTCCGTGGATGAGCACAATGCGCTGGCGCTTGCAGCGCGCAACATCGCGCTTGCGGAGAAAGAGGGCGCCACGCAGATGACTACGCCGTGTAGCGGCTGCTACCTTGTTCTCAACAAGACAAAGCATTACATCGAGGAATATCCTAACGTTGGCAATCGTGTGAAGGGCTCTCTAAAGCGGGCCGGTCTCGACTATCACGGCAGTATTCGGATCCGCCACATGCTCGACATCTTCGTGAACGATGTCGGCCTGGAAACGATCAAAAAACATGTCAAGATGCCTTTGGATGGGGTGAAGGTAGCAGCGTACTACGGCTGTCAGACAGTGCGTCCTGTCTCTTAT
>JANZZJ010000053.1 GCA_026419455.1 Candidatus Sumerlaeaceae bacterium
ATAACTTGTAAATTTTATTTCAGCAAGAAGCAGAGCAAGCCCTAATAGAATCAAAAGTATGGCAGTGTAGTTTGTGGGTAACATCTTCAAGGCAAGGGCGGCCAACAAAAGGCATATCGTACCGGTAATGCCGGGAATCCACAGGCCGGGATGTGTTAGCTCGTAACCGAGCAAAACGAGCCCAAATAGAAGGAGAACAAGGGCAACGTTGGGGTTTGCCAAAACGTTGAGTATGCGTTGTGTCTGGGATAGCTCTAAAGTACGGACGACGGCGCCCTGCGAGCGGATCACGACAGTTTGGTTTTCCACGGTGAGCGTCTTCCCGTCAATCCTTGCCAGAAGATCGTCAAGGTCATTCGCGATCACATCGACCACTCCCAGCTCAAGAGCCTTTTCAGCGGTTACAGACACACTTTTTTCGACGGCTTCGCGGGCCCACTGAGCGTTGCGCCCACGCAGATTGGCGATGGCTTCTACCCACGCGAGGGTGTCGTTCATTATTTTCTCGCCCATAACCTCGCGGGGATCGATAATGGGCTTTGCACCAGTAACCAAACTGACGGATGTCGCAGCTTCAAAAGCGCGATCGCGTGCTGGCCATTGGCCAGTGACATCAACAACATGGGCTGCACCGATATTTGTCCCCGGCGCCATAGCGGCCAGATGGCTCGCTAACGTGATGAAAACACCGGCACTCGCAGCCCGAGCGCCATGGGGGGCTACAAACACGATGACCGGAACTTTAGCTGTTAGCTCACGCTTGACGATCTCACGAGTGGATTGGAGGAGTCCTCCTGGTGTGTCGAGCTGAATGACGACAATAGCATTTTCTCGCTCTCCCCTGTCTATCGCATCACAGAGAAACTGACTTGTCACTGGGTTAATTATTTCATCTTCGAGACGAGCCAGGAGGACGCTGGAAAGAACTGATGTTGTCTCACTCCCTACGGCAAGAACTTGGCATACGCTGAGAAACGCCGTGAGAGTGATTACGGCTGGCCACAATGCGACAGGTTGCCGCCGTCTTTGCACCATGCTGTCAGTTCGCTCATTTTTTTTCGCTCTGCTCATCGTCCTTGCCTCAGATGCCGATTGCTGATGTCTTATCTACATCGCTTCGCGAGGCAATTGCTAGAGCAAACGGAGCCATGGTAAAGTGGTGGGCAGCTCGTGCTCTTATCTTGAAAGAATTGTGAAATGAATCAACCAAGCAACATACAAGTGAACGACTCGAACATGGCGGACATCACTGCGATTGACCGCGGGCTCTTCGCTGCAGGCATTAGGACGCTTGGCGGCGTTGACGAAGCTGGGCGGGGGCCACTGGCGGGACCTGTGTGCGCGGCTGCCGTGGTCTTTGCGGCCAATGTGTTCGTTGAAGGAGTGCACGATTCGAAACGTTTGTCTGCCAGACAACGCGAAGCCCTGTACCACCGCATCACAGCCTCCGCGTTGTCGTGGTCAGTCGGGTGGGCCGATCCGAGCGAAATTGACGAGCTTAATATCCTACGGGCAACGAAGCTTGCCATGTTGCGTGCACTGGAAGGCCTGTCGGTACGCCCCGAGCTTACTCTAATTGACTGTATTCAGCTGAGCGAATGGAAACATCCACAGCAGTCGCTCATCAAGGGTGACGCTCGCAGTCACGCCATCGCAGCCGCTTCCATTATTGCCAAGGTTGAACGGGACCGTCTCATGGCCTATTATGACCAAGAATACCCTGGCTACGGCTTTGCGCACCACAAAGGGTATCCGACGCCGCAGCACGCTGCAGCTCTGTCGCGCTTGGGTTTGACCACAATCCATAGGCGATCGTTCGTTGGGGAAGACCTTTTCCGTGTGGGGTTGCGTAAGAGTAACAGCTTTAGGGAAATTGCTGAGCTAATGCGCACGAACGCTGTGAAGTGGTCGTCACCAGGGATTCAAGAAAGAATTAGGAAATTACCGATGTGCGAAGTTCTTGAGCTATCACTACTTGCAATCTCTCGCGGAGACTAAGTGGTTGCAGGTTCAGGCAATTCAACATATCCGCGAAATACTACACGTGCTGGTCCTTCAAGTAGGACGTTGGTCGCGCCATCGTCGGTAGGACGGAAATCAATTTTCAGAGAGTCGCCGCTGCGGGTTTTGACGGTCACAGGCGGCGCAACACATCCCAGCCGCGCAGCAACTATCGCACTAGCTATCGAGCCAGTACCACAGGCCAATGTTTCTGCTTCGACCCCTCGCTCATAAGTGCGAATGCTTAGGGATTGTGGCCCTGTTACAGAAATGAAATTCACGTTGGTCCCCGCTGGTGCAAATAGCTCGTGATAGCGCAGCCATCTGCCAACCTTTTCTACGGGGACCATGTCGAGCTCATCCGTAAAGATCACCACATGCGGCACTCCTGTGTTGATGAAGTGGACAGTGCCGGTAAACACATCTGCTTGGACAGAAATTGCCAGGCGCAGCTTTTGTGCATCACTCATGCGCACAGCAACCTCTTCGCCACGAACATGGGCCTCATAAATTCCCGCAAGCGTTTCGAACCGCATGTGCGGTGCGGCAATCTTGCGCAAATAGGCAAAACGCGCAATGCAACGGCTGCCGTTGCCACACGTCTCGGCTTCGCCGCCGTCAGCATTGTAGTAGCGCATACGAAAATCTGCCATGGCAGAGGGCTCCACGAGAAGCACGCCATCGGCCCCGATCCCTACCCCACGCTGACACCAGGCGCGGAATAATGGCTCACGTCCCTGTTCTGGCAAGCAGCCAGTACGATTGTCTACTACGATAAAATCGTTTCCTGCACCGCTCATTTTCCAAAACTCTAACTCCATTGGGACATCTCCCCAGATGCCAAATATATTGACGAACAATCGGCAAATAACGAGAAACCAATTGTGAAAAAGCAAACATCTTTCAACTTTGTTTTTCCCATGTGTGGATTGTGGTTCCTGGTTGCGTGCATCGCTTCGCTTAGCACCACTTGGGCTGCGGAGCCTCATTATTCACCAGCATCTGGCGCTTCGCGGATGGTTGCCCGCAGCGAGGTGAACGCTCCCCTGACGGACTCCACGCCACGAGCAGACATTCCGATTGCGCCCCGCAAGCGTGGCGCTCCCATCGTGATGATGTCCATTAGTGGGGGGGGAAGCCGTGCTGCATATTATGCCGCCTGCGTGATGGAACAGCTAGCACAGATTCCCTCGCCAAGCGGAAAAGGTAGCGTTCTTGACGATGTGCGGGTCGTTTCCGGAATTTCCGCGGGCAGTTTGGCTGCGACATGGTTCACACTACACTACAGGGAGCGTTACACGCCGGATTTTTTTCACAGGTTCAAGGCAGCGATGGCCGCTAATCTGCAGTGGCGAACGTATGGCCACATGGTGGTTTTCCCACCGCTGGCTTTGGAGCTCGTTGCGACGCCGATTACACGGACAGACCTGCTAGCGAATGAAATGGAACATTTGTTGGGTTCAGGGCCGGTGACATTCGATGATTTGCGTGAGTTAGAGACCGACACAAAAGATCCAGCGCCAATTCTGGTGATTAATGGTACTGCTCTCAACACGGGCCAGCGATTTGTCATGACCAATCTCCCCGCTGCCCGCTTCCCTTCTCAGCTTCCTCTGGTGGGTCCCCGTGTAACGTTGTCCCCAAGTGACCAAGCGATTTTGCGGCGGCTTGTTCAACCTCTTACTTTTGAGGACATTGGTAGCAATATTGGCTCGTTTCGCGTGGCGCGAGCGGTCGCTGCAAGTGCAGCATACCCCATTGCCCTTGCGCCGGTGCGACTCACTGTCTATTCTGACCGTGTCCCCCCGGCATTGATAGACCGAACCGACGAGAAATTACGAGAATCAAAGTACCTCTACATTGCGGACGGGGGCGTTTATGAGAACCAAGGCATTGATCCATTGCTCAGCTTAATTCCTGTCTCTTATACACATCTGACGCTGCCG
>JANZZJ010000069.1 GCA_026419455.1 Candidatus Sumerlaeaceae bacterium
GCGGTTGGAGCAGCCACATCCTTATAAACCCACTGGACCGCCCCGCTTGGCAGGTAGGACGGATAGGTGTCGGAGCCGTCCGTCACAAGAAAACACCCAAATGATATATAGACGTTGAGCCCAGCCTCGTGGGCTCGATCAATGATGAATTGCAGTGAATCGCCTGCCGAACCCGACTTAGCAGGCTCGGGGTTGTAATAGGTGGAAAAGTCGCGATTGGGGATATAATAAGCATCAGCGCGATACCGCGCAAGGAAGCAGATAGCATTGAACTTGTTTGCCACGGCAAAATTGATGGCATTTTGCATGTTGGTGGTATTGGTGAGCCCATCACCAATGCTATACCAAAGAATTCTATCTTCAGCGCTCCCCTTTAGGGGAAAAAGCGCTATCAATGAGGTGGCCAGAAAAAATATCGCAAAGAGTTTTGCACGCACTTTTCTCCCTCCGCTAACAGAACTTATTAGATATTTATAACAACTTACGGCAGAACGTCTACGCAGGGAGCACTAGTGTCAACCGAAGTCGGCCCTGACGGTGAAAGCAACTTTGGATCGCTTCAAAGTGCGGACGGGGACACATAAAAGATCGTCGAAGGAAGATGTATCAATGAAAGGTGGCGGGGCCGACGAGACTCGAACTCGCGACCTCCGGCGTGACAGGCCGGCGTTCTAACCAACTGAACTACGACCCCGCGTTGGCAACGCTATATATTTCTTAAAACAAGTTTCATTCGCAGAAGTTGCGCTAATTTTTTGCGTGAATGGATTGCGACAGGATATCTTTATAACTTTATAGCGATTCCGGTTACTCTTTAAATTTCCACGAGGGGGATCAACAGGGTTGCGGAAAACCGAAACATTCCCGAGCTTGAGGACAAAAACTGCCATGGTGGGTGGAACAGGATTTGAACCTGTGACCCCCAGCTTGTAAGGCTGGTGCTCTAACCACCTGAGCTATCCACCCACCAAACTGCATTGCCCAAAACAGCCGAAAAATAGGCTATCCAGTAACTACGTTATTTCTTTACACTTCCTGAGGCAAAAATGCTCTCTTAGTCAGCTTTAAATGGCAGGAGAGCTATAATACGCGCACGCTTAATGGCCAGCGTAAGCTGGCGTTGATGCGAGGCGCACGTGCCCGTAATGCGCCGGGGAAGAATTTTCCCGCGTTCGGTAATGAATTTGCGAAGCCTGACTGCATCCTTGTAGTCAACCCACGCAACACCGTCGGCACAGAACGAGCAGACTTTGCGACGGCTAAACCGTCGTGGAGCTGCCGCCGGTCGTCGCACCTGCTCCTCCGTAGGAGCTTCCCGCTCAGCAGACTCCTCTGCCACGGATTCCTCAACGACTTCAGGAACGTTCTGATTTTCTTGGTCCGACATAATCTTAGCCTCTTTCTAGAATGGGATATCATCATCCACGCTGCGTTGGCCGCTAGAGGGCGAATCGAAATCAAGTCCATCGACAGGGGACCTGCTCTGCCCTTGCTGGCCTGTACCTTGCACAGGGGCTCCAGGGGACGTTCCACCTTGGGGTTTCTTGGGACTTGCCTCTGCCGGGGGGAGCGAGCTTGCATCGAAATCGCCGTTCAGTTCTTCCGGCACTGGCTCAGTAGCCCGGCCAGGCACTTCAAACGGCGACACACGCTCTGCTACCACTTTGATCTTGGTGACCCGTTGGCCTTCGCGATTCTCGTATGAATCAGAACGCAGACGCCCTTCGACATAGACGGGAGTGCCTTTCTTCAAGACTTCGCCGCACCGTTCGGCAAGTTTGCCCCACGTTTCCACGTCGAGGAAAAGCGTTTCTTCACGCCATTCGTTCGTCTTGCTGTCTATAAAACGGCGATTGACAGCTACCGAGAATGTAGTAACTGCGGTACCGCTCGGCAGAAAACGCACTTCCGCATCGCGGGTCACACGACCTGTGACCATGACTTTGTTTAGCGATAACATGGGGCTATCTCCCGTCCTGTGATTGTCACTTAGGCATTAGTGGTATTGGCTTCACCCGATGAAACCTCACCAGCTTGCGCTGCCTTGGTTTTTTTTGCCTTCTCTTCCTTTTTCGCCAAGTCGGGCAGCCGAGTCAACATAACGCGGACGACGCGCTCGTTTAGGCGTAAGGCGCGAGTAATTTCGCTCAAACCAGCCTCTGGCAGCTTGCCGGAAAACGATACGACGGCATAGTAGGCCTCCACCTTTTTTGCGATGGGATAGGCAAGTCGGCGACGCCCCCAGACGTCCACATTTGTTACTTCGCCTCCGCGCTTAGTGATGAGGTCTTTGGTTCGCTCGAGCAAGGCAGAGTATGCCTCGTCTTCGAGGTAGGGATCGAACAGGAGAACGAGTTCATAATTAGGCATAATAACGCTTCACCTCCCTTCGGTTTCTTCAGCTGTAGGAAGTTTCGCCGCGACGAAATCCTACAGCAGGGATGCGGAGGCACGCCTGCTTGAGGCGTGCGCAAATGCGGTTGGATTTACATATGCAGCCCTTCCTTATTCAAGCGAGGCATCGCAGTGATCTAATGCCGTGCCGGCCGAAAGCGGGGCCTTTTCGACTCGCCACCTATCCGGGGTATATTTTTTAATATGGCAGGAATCTCCTCGGTAATTTCAGGTTCGTCGAAAAGAAGCATGTGTTTCTTGTCCACTTGGCTGCGAAAGACAATCCACAAGCCCAACAGCACCCAGAAAAGGGCACCGCTGACAGGTATGTGTAGCGGAAAGTTAAAACAGCCATCAACCGCAAATACCCAAAATGAAGCGTAGAACGTCGAAGCCATTAAGTGCACGCGGGGCCGACGCGCTACAGCCCGCGCTGTTTCCCAACCCTGCGTCAGGAGACTACTCCAGATAGCCACCCAAATAGTAAACCCCACAAATCCGCTTTCAGTGGCAATTTGCAACCAATCGTTGTGAACGTAACCCGGGGAAACACCGCGAATTTGTTCGGCCAAGATGAACTGAAAGTAAGCACCAGCGGGGGTAGCCTGAAAGCGAGACACAAACTCCCAGAAAAGGACATTAAAGTTACCGTAGCCAACACCAAACAGAAATTTTTCACGAAACATCTCGTACGCAATGAGCCAGTAGTAAAGACGCACACTAATTTGCTTACTTGCTAACAAGCGC
>JANZZJ010000092.1 GCA_026419455.1 Candidatus Sumerlaeaceae bacterium
ACACAACTCTGACTGCATTATTTGCTCCCGAGCATGGAGTGCGCGGAGCTCAAGGAGCGGGGGAAAAGGTCCTGACCTCGGTAGATCCTGTGACAGGAGTGCCCGTCTACAGTCTTCATGGAAAGGATTCCAAAAAACGCAGCCAGAATAAGCCCCGTCCTTCAATGCTGCGAAACGTGGACGTCCTCATTTACGACATCCAGGACATTGGAAATCGTTCGTACACGTATGTGGGGACAATGAAGCTCTGCATGCAGGCGGCTGCAGAAAATAAGAAACCATTTATCGTCCTTGATCGTCCCAATCCCATGGGCGGTGAACTTGTTAGCGGAAATGTTCTCACCCCTGGCTTCGAAACGCTAGTGGGGTGGGCACCTGTGGCCTATCTCTACGGTCTCACTCCTGGCGAAGTGGCTTTGTGGATGAATGATTATTATAAGATCGGCTGTGATCTCACCGTCGTTCCTATGAAGGGCTGGAAGCGCGATATGCGATGGTGGGATACAGGCCTCCCCTGGATTCCTACAAGTACGCACATGCAAATCCCCGAAGCCTGTTGGTACATCGCTATAACCGGAATGCTTGGCGAGCTAACGGCCGTCAACGTGGGCGTTGGCTACCCGCTGCCTTTTGCCTATGTTGGGGCGCCTTGGATAGACGCGCAACGGCTCGCCGCTGAGTTGAATAGTCGCCAACTTCCGGGAATTTTCTTCCGCCCCGCGTATTTCAAACCGTACTATGGCCCTTACAAGGATCGGCAGTGCGAAGGCGTGCAGCTCCATATTACTGACTACGATAAGCTCATGCCGGTGGAAACCGGCATTCATCTTATCGAAGCTATTCACAATCTTTATCCCGAGCAGCGGATCCTCTTTGGTGGGGCGGCAGCAGGACCAGCAAAACAGCGCGAGCGGGTTGGTGCGTTTAACAAGGTGATGGGAACAACGGAGGTCCGCCGGATGATCCTCGACGGCAAGTCTGCGTCAGAAATCATTGAGCGATGGAAGCCAGAGCGAGCCAAATTCGCCAAGCAACGTGAAAAATATTTCCTCTACCGCTAGTCAGCCACCAAGGCGGTTCATTGTATAGAAATCGCTATAAGCAAAGTCGCTGCTATTAATGGTGTGCTTTTCAGGCTTGCGTCGTACCGCGGTAAGAATGAGCCGCTGGATCTCTTCGTCCGAAGCCCCTGCCCGCAATGCCGAAAAGAGATCAACTTCCCCGTTGCGCATGAGGCACCCGCGCAGTTTGCCGTCGCTGGTTAATCGTATCCGATTACACTTGGCGCAAAACTCGTCCGAAACGGGACTGATAAATCCTATGCATCCCTTACTTTCGCAAAGAACGAAGGTTCGCTCCGGACCTGGAGCTTCTGTTTCAGGCGAGATCCTCTCCAACGGAAAGGTTGCCGCAATCCGAGCTTTGATTTCGTCCGCGGGCACCACCTTGGCTTGTTCCCAGTCCTCTCGGTTTGCTCCGATTGGCATGTATTCAATGAACCGGACATGAAAAGGATAACAGCGCGTGAGCCTTGCGAAATCCACTACTTCGTCATCGTTGACTCCCTTGATGACGACCATATTGATTTTAATTGGGGCGAATCCCACTTCGAGCGCTTTTTCCAGTCCGGCCCATACCTGCGTCAACACATTGCTGCCCGTGATTTTTGCAAATCGTTCCGGGCGCAACGAATCCAAGCTCACATTTAAGCGGTCGAGTCCGGCGTCTTTAAGCTCACGGGCGTGGCGTTCCAAAAGCGTTCCATTGGTCGTCATCACCAGTTCGCGAAGATCCACTACTTCCCGAAGTTGGGCAATGAGTTGAGGTACATCGTTGCGCACTAAAGGCTCGCCCCCCGTGATGCGAACCTTTTGGATCCCAAGGGCGACCGCGACGCGGACGATTCGAACAATCTCTTCCAGCGAAAGAAGTTTTTCTCTCTCAAACCATTTGGGGCGTCCGGCGGGCATGCAGTAACTGCAACGAAGATTGCAGCGATCCGTCACCGATACCCGCAAGTAAGTGATCCTGCGGCCAAATGCATCAACCAATGTTCCCCCTGCTTGCGCGCTGTGGCTCTGAGCTTCCTTTACCAGTTGGACTAAAGTCATGATGATATCGTCTCCAAATCCACAAACACAGTGTTGGATTTGGATTACTACTTTTTTGCTGCCTTGTACGCAAACAAAATACCACCGCCTTTTCTCTCCACCTCTGCCACATTCCCCTTTTCGCAATAATTGTGGCGGCTCTACTCGATTGAGAACATTGAAAGTCCAACAGGTACCACAGTTACGTCGCCGGTGCGTCCGTATCCCTGCCATGCGCCATTGGCAAATGCGCGGACACGGTAGGAATATGTGCCATTAGGTTTTCCGTTCACTTGATAGAACGTCACTGGATGGTTGTTGCTTAGTACTGTCCAGTTCCCAAAACCGGCAACACTTGTCCCCACAATCGAGATGTCGTCCCCCGCAAATCCCCAGGCCGGAAAGGGCGACCAACCCCAGCCATACTCCGTGTTCGATACAAACCTGAGTAAGCACCAGTCGTTTAAGCTGATTCCGAGCGCCGTAATGTTTGCGGCGGTGTATGAGTAAAGCGTCCATGGGTCAATGTATCCTGAGTAAGTCCCCAGGGTTTTCCACGTCGCCCCTCCATCGTTAGAGACTTGACACGCAAGATATCCAAATCCTGCGGCGATGTGGGACATAACATAGAACGACACCGTGGTTCCCGACAGCAACTGGAATGGGTTGCGCATCGTCAGCGATTGCACCGAGGCCCCATATTCCATCGCAAAGCTATAACTGCCCGACTTTGCCCCACCAGCGCTTCGCCGCGCAGTTCCGCCAAAACTCCAATTGGCGTATATCTCATCGTCATTTTCTGCCCCATCAAAAAAGCTCGCCACATAGGTAGGGGAAGATTCCTCAATCTGGTACCAGACGGCGTTCGTACAAGCGCCCCATTGCACGTTAAACCACGGCGGGGTCGGCGGTCCTGCTGTCAGCTGCTCTACAGTGGGACGCAGCGTAAGTAGCCCGTAAGACATGGGCGAGCCAGCCGCACTAAAAGTCGGGATATTGATGTACGAGTAAAACGCTGCATTGTTCGGTCGATTGTAGGCGTGATACGTTTGGTACATCATGGCGTTGGAACTCTGAACTCCCGTCGCATCCTGGAATCCTCCAGGCAATCCACTCACAGCATTCCACACGTCACCCGGCTGCGACATTGCGGTCTGATTACCCAGAGAGTTGTTTCCATCACCCTCCTCAATCTTCGCGAGCGGATGAGGCCACGTGCTCAAGTCGTTGTTCTGACTCTTCGGATCTATGTGATGGATGAGAATTCCAGGGAAAATAGCAGCATCATTATCGAACCCATAGTTTGCTCTATTTTCCAACAAGAAGTATTCCTCATTAAAAGTGCCATCGCGTATCATGTGAACGCTTGCATTGTCCTCCACGCGCAAAAGCGATTGAGAACTCCGCGAGTGGACAATCTGTGGTACGACAAACCCTAGCGAGCACTTGCACCAAGCACTGAAATGAGCAGGCCGCTTGCCGTCACCACCGTTCCAGCTTCCATAGGCCATGCGACACCAAGCACCAAGCCCCCACGTCTGGTC
>JANZZJ010000172.1 GCA_026419455.1 Candidatus Sumerlaeaceae bacterium
TCGCTCGTCGGCAGCGTCAGATGTGTATAAGAGACAGGCGTAGGGGGCAACGTCAGCCGTCGGTAATCCCACTGTTGCTGCAAGCTCGGTCACGGTTTCCTCGTTAACGTCAGCTCCAAAAACGCCGTGGCTACTAGCCCCGTTCTTATCAAAGCCCCGAACCACAATTGTCGCTGTGTGACTTGGGGGTGCCATCGCAAAGACTGGCAGCGAAGTGCTCACGACGATCGCTACGATAAGAGGCAGACGTTGGAATGTTATCATGACTAAGTCCTTAGATTGCTTAACTTCTAAAAGTATTATACAACAACGCATGAAAACTGCGCTACTAAGCGTTACGATGGAGCGAAGACCGGCAAAAGAAACTGGCCGCAGGAGTTGCTTTTTGAGCGAATTTTGGCCGCAGAATTCGGTAGTCGAAAACCGTCTGACGACAACGAACCTTGCGAGTGGAATAAAGAACGATGAAACGGACCTTCCAACCTAGTTTAAAGAAACGCTGGAATAAACATGGCTTTCGGGCACGCATGAAAACTAAGGCCGGGCGTGCGGTGATTGCACGGCGTCGGGCTAAGGGACGTCATCGTTTGACTGCGTCCGACTCGCGTTCGGCTCGATAAATGTGAGGCTTAGCCGGTGGTGAGTGGGTGACGAGAAAGTCCGGTACTTTTTCAGAAAAGAAAATCGCGTGCGCAAGCGCGCCGATTTTCTTTATGCATACCATCATGGGACTCCTTACCGGCGCAAAGGCATACACGTCTTTATTTGTCCGCGTGAATCTTCGAATCTGCCAACTCGCCTGGGAATTACTGTCACTCGCAAAGTGGGGCGTGCTGTCGTCCGCAACCGGCTCAAGCGCTTGGCGCGTGAGGTGTTCCGGCTTGCTTTGCCGCGGCTAAAAAACGGCTACACTATCATTGTAAACTTTGGTCCCGCGGCCAAAGAAATGAAGTTTCGCGACGTGCAAACGCAGTTGCATGCCATTTGGAATGAAGCTGGAATTTTCCACGATGCAGGTAGGTGAATACATCGAGCAGCCGTTCAAGGTAGCCCTGATGGCGATCATTAAGGGATACCAGCGGTGGGTGTCACCAACGTTGCCGCCAAGCTGCCGGTTTTACCCGTCATGTTCTAACTATGCGCTAGAAGCACTGCAGTGCAAAAGGCTTTTGCCGGCAGTCGCCCTCATTGTATGGCGGCTATTGAGGTGTCAGCCATTGTGTCGCGGGGGATACGACCCCGTGCCTCGGCCATCACATTTGAATGAAAGCGAGTGAGCGACTAGCACGAGCATGGAGCGACGGTGGGTTCTCTTCTTTATACTTTCTTTCCTAATTATTCAGATTTTCATGCTTGTGGAGGAAGCTCGTCACCCGCGGCGGCGCTCCTCTGAGAGAATCGCGACGACGGAGGAACATACCACAGCACCGCTCGTCGCCAGTGCTGAAACGACAGCGGCTCTGGAGCTCGCGCAAACTGCGCCACAAAAACAGGAGCGAGCAGCTCTTGGCCTGAACAGAACGGTCGAGAGCACTTCCCTCACGATCGCCCTTCATCCAGGGGAAATCACCACGGTCACCACTGAAAAATACGCCATGGGCATCGATCACGTGGGAGCAGTGGTGAACAGTTGGCGCTTGCTCGACCCGGGCAGCCAATCCTTCAGTAGGAGGCTTGAGGAGGGAGAGGGGATCGAACTCGTACGACGCATTCCTCAGAAAGATCCGGAAATGCCGGTTTTTCAGAACTGGCCTCTGGAAATCAGTTTTCAGGAACGTAGCGCTTTTAGCTATGAGGATTTCAATGCAGTGCCTTGGGAAGTGCGGCGCACTTCTGAGACTGTAGGGAAGCGGAATCTTGTCGTTGAGTGCCTTTCGCCGTCCATCCGTGGGGTTAGGGTGAAAAAAGCTTTGATCCTGCCGCAAAACGAGTACTTTTCAACGCTGCGCGTGACGCTGGTCAACGAAACGAGCTCGACCATCAGCATCACCGACGAAAACGGTCGGGGGCTACTGTTGCGGTGGGGGCCCGGGCTCGTAGAGCGCTCAATTGGTCAACCAGATCCCAACGTGGGCTACGATGCGGCCGTGTACCGCAAGGATGGAGCTGTCTATGCCATGCATCCAGTGCCAGAAAAGGAACCACTCGCTGCCGATGGTCGGATTGAGTGGGCGGGAGTGGAATCCAAATTCTTCACGGCACTTATTGTTCCAGAACAACCCGACGATGCTGCCCGAAAGAAAATCTACTATGTGCGCTCGCTTGTCCCGGCGCGTCACAACCCCGAGATAAAAGGCTTTATCCCACCGCTTACGCTTGAGCTTGCGACGACAAAATTCGATGTTCCTCCCCTGAGCGAGGTTGCTCTCGAATACGGCCTCTACGTCGGGCCAAAGAAATATGAGATCCTTAAAAAATATGGAGCGTCGCTCGAAAGCGTAGTCTTTCACAATTCCTACGCTGTGATGCGCGCTCTCTATCTCTTCCTTACCGATGTCCTCAATTGGATCTATGCGCTGGTAGGCAATTATGGCGTGGCTATCATCGTTCTGACAATCTTGGTGCGCATTTTACTTTTCCCCCTGGCGCAACACAGCTTGCGCATCAACGCCAAGACGATGGCGGAACAGGCCAAGATTAAACCCTATATTGACGCCATAAACGAGAAATACAAAAACAATCCTCAGGAAAAGAACAGGCAGATTTGGAAAGTTTATCAAGAACACGGCATTTCACCGTTCGCGCCGCTGCGCGGGTGTTTCCCGCTTTTGCTCCAGCTTCCCATTTTCTTTGGCCTCTACCGTGTGTGCAATGATACGATAGACCTTCAGGGGGCACATTTTTTGTGGATAAAGGATCTCTCCCAACCCGATCATCTTTTCTCATTGGGGTTTGTGGTGCCTTTCTTTGGATGGACCCATTTCAACCTGTTGCCTATACTTATGGCCTTAACCCAACTCCTTGCTACCAAAGTGAGCATGGCGAGGGTGAAGGTTCAGGACCCAACTCAAAAGCAGATTATGTACATGATGCCTGCCATCATGGGAGTTATGCTTTATACCATGCCTTCCGGACTAATGGTTTATTGGAATGTCTCCAACGTGTGGCAAATTTTCCAAACCATTTACACCAATGCCGTCATGGCTCGCGAGGAACAACAACGGCAAGCAACTGGGCAAGTAGTCTCAATGCCTGCGGCCCCAGCTCAAAAGCCCAAGAGGAAGAAGAAATAGTTTCTTCGCCGTATTCGTAGCTGTCGAGAAGCTTTCTTCACGTTTTCTGCCCACTTTTCAGCTCTCGTCCTCGGCTTTTTCCAGATTTCAGAAAAGAGCTCTCACGGGCCCGCACATTTCGTCCCGTCTTAAGTGCGCTCTCGGATTTCCGTCTAATGACCGGATTGTCACGCAAATTTCATTTGAAAATGGCTAGAAGAAATGCTTAGAGTCAGGACTGCGTTGGGGTGCAAAAGCGCCGCCGATGACGAGATCGTTGGGTGGAAAGGAATATGCAATATGAGCAAGTTTAAACGCGCATTGGCAGTAGTGGTTCTGGCTTCACTGGCGAGTGGGGTGTGGGCAGCGGCCTATCTCCGCGTTGTCTCATGGAATCTTCGTCATGAGGGGTGGAGTGGCGAGACGGACTACGCGGGCGATGCAGCCCAGATATGGAATCAGTTCGGCTCCAGCTCCACATCTCCCAATGGCTGTGATGTTGTTTTCTGCCAAGAGGTGATGTACGAAAGCGCTGCTCAAGGAATTGCCAGCGCACTGACAAGCATCAGCGGAGTAACGTGGACGTATGCAATTACCCCCCCAATCGGCCGCACTTCCTATAAAGAATGCTATGCTGTCATCTATCGTACCGACAATGTGCAGCTACTCTCAAACAATGTCTGGAATGATGTCGGCGACAAGTTTGAGCGTGAACCCCAAATCGTGAAACTGCGCGACAAGCGCACCTTGGCAGATTTCACCTTTATTAACTGGCACACGATTTGGGGTACAGAAGCCCAACGCCAGGCTGAAATTGCCGAAATTGCCAATGTCTTTAAGTCGGTGCAAAACAGTGACTCCACAGATCAGGATGTCATCCTCTTAGGCGACCACAATTGTTCAGCAACATCTACTTGGTGGTCCAACCTTACAAATACCGCTAACATATCGCCTCAAGTCTCGTACGTGGTTAATGACCCAACAACGATTAATTCTTCGGGGGCGTACGTCAGTCCCTACGACCATTTCTGGTTCCAGGCTGCCTACGTCACTGAGTATTCCAGCTCGGGCCGTGATTACATTGCCAACACGGTTAACTTCTACAATGGGCTTTCCGACCACGCGCCCATTTGGCTCCGGCTGTATTCCAGCAGTGATGGCGATTAGTCGGGCAAGATCGAGCCAGCGGCAATGACTGACCATTGCGCTGGGGAGTCATAAAGGCTTGCATTGTAGGTCACAATAAAAGCCTAATCGTGAGCCGCGGGGTGACGATGTCCCCCGCGGCTCATATCGTAAGCACACGAGGACGCCACGACCTTAATGAATCGGTTTCTGTCAAATCTCCTTATTGCCGTAGCTATCATTGTCGCTCTAGGAGTTGTAGCCTGGGTAAGACTGGGCGGCGTGCATCGGCCTATTATTCGCGACACCAGTGAACGGGTTATCCAAAAGACGACTGTCACGCCATCGCCCCGGCTGGGCAGAACCTCTGCCAAACCCACCGAGACTAGCGTGTCCCTCAAGGCTCAGGCGCCAACTCGCGACACCCACATAGCAAGTTCCCCCGCAGCACCGGTCAGTGGCGTTTCTCTCGTACAATCCGTCCTCGTGTTGGCAAGCTTGCGTTGCCCCCCCGATGCCCCGAACTGCGCCCAGCAGACTGAAGCGCGGCTTGGCCTGGGATTTGTGAGCCAAGACGATCTGCGAGAAGCCGAGCGGGGACGAGCAGAAATCGAAGCGATGGGGCGCCGTCCACCCCCACGGGAGGAGCTGGTTAATGTGAGCGAATGGCGCCACATCAACGTCGCAGAGGCAACTCCCGGTATCATTAGAGTTGGCCCAGCGGAAATGCCAGTCGCCGATGCGTACAGTCTCTTGGCGTGGAACACGGATCAGCGAGTTTACTACTTCAAACGTTACGTCAGACCCGACGAAGTTCTGACTACGTCCTCGCTTAACTTTGGGGCACTTGATCCAACGCCATTTACTGGTGTTCGCCTCACATTGCGCGGAAGTGCAGAATTTGCGTCATTGCGCGCCATTGTCCACCGTGTTCCATCAGCCGACTCCGAAGCAAGCTCTCATTTTCTTCAGCTGGCACAGGTCATAGCTCCCGAACTCACGGAAGCATTGTTGACAGCCGAGCCAATTGCGGTGACACTTGATCAGCCGAATACTTTGGCGCCACTTCCTCCCGATGAGGCGGTGGAAATCACCTTCATCACGCCTTCGGAGATTGAGAGCCAACCCGTGCAAGTGCCCCTTATTGAGGGCAAAATTGTGGATGCGGAGGTGACCCTTGATGAGATTTTTCCTGCAGGAGCCACGGCGACCATTGACTTGCAGGGAATTCTCGAAATCGGCGACACGGGGAAACCACTTGCCCAAGCGACGGTCACACGTGATTTAGGCGGGCGCACGGAGATTTATACGACTGATGAAAGGGGAACTTTCCAAGTCTATGCCCTCCCCATGGACCGTATCACCGTCTTCGACGTGCAGACGAGTCGCGGTCAACTGCGCCGGCCAGCGGTTCCAGAAAGATGGTCATTCGATTTCTCCCCACCATTAACTACCACTGGGTCCGTTGTTAAAGCGCGTTGGAAAATCCCGGCCTACCGCTACGTTGTTCTTGACCTTTCCTCACCGGGGGCACGCGATGCATTGGCATTGGCGCGGTTACCGTACCCTATTTACATTCTCGAGCGTGAGGTGGGTGGGCAATGGCAACTGCAACCGCTGGATTTCTTCGATGCGACAGCGGAGGAAGTGGCCGTGGCCGTGCTCGAAACGGGGCGCTACCGGTTGCTCCTTGCGACCAGCCCAGTGGCGCTATGGGAATCTCAACCGGTACATGTTACAGAAAAAACGCTGGAAGTACGGACCCGTCTCGCGAATGAGAGTGCTGCGCATGCATCAGTGCGACTGCGGGTCGTGGACGCCCGCACGCGCGAGCCACTCGTGCGTGCCTCAGTTGTTATCGGCGGTAGCCACGGCTCCCTGCCCCCATTGCGCCTACTGACTAATGATCGCGGCGAACTCGAGATTCCTCACCATCGCTGCGACTCAATTTCGCTTTGGGTGGAAAAGAAAGGCTACCAGCCTGTCCAGCGGACATTATCTTCCGGCGAACTAAACGGTGAGGTTGAAGTTATTTTAGCACCTGAAGAACGAGCAAGGTGATCCCCTTTCGACTGCTGATATGGGAAAAACGGCATGGCGAAAGTAAGACCTGTAAGCCAAGAAAAGCATTTGAAAAAGTCATGCGAGAAGGAGCAAAATAGAAACACATCCCGACAGACGCAAACCGTAATCTCTGCCGCTCAAATGAGTAAAAAGCAAAGGGTGCCGTGGGGAATTGCTTACGAGGAAGTGCGCAAGGACCAACCTCGCCCTGAAAAACATAATTGGTACCCGGTACGGGATTCGAACCCGTGATCTTCGCCGTGAGAGGGCGATGTCCTAGACCGCTAGACGAACCGGGCACTTTTTGCGCGAACAAATACAGTGACTGCCAGTGACTATTCGTGCGGGCTTTGTGGTGATAAACAAGGAAGTGGAAAAAACAAGCGTCTCCCATCCCTCGAGGGCAGTGGTTTGCTTTTGGGAAAGAACCATGGCAACAAGTTGGCGCCAGAAGCGTTTTAGCGAAAGGTCTGAGCGCTGTTTGTCCTCACAAGCATCCTCGCTCATCACAACTTGTCCCCTTTTCAGTAATGAATTTCGCGGTCCAGCGAAAAGGGACAAGTGGCGTTTAGGATTTACGCAGTGGAGAAACGGTGGGGCCAGTTACAGCGACCAAAGAAGACAAAAAGCCGTTGCACTTAAGTGCCTCCCTGCTTTGGATTGGGGACTGACTAACGCATGGCAGAATTAATTGCGGAAAAATACGAAATCCTCGAGGAAATCGGTCGAGGGGGGATGGGCACAGTCTACAAGGCTTATCAGCGAAGCCTTGACCGCGTTGTTGCCATCAAGGTTCTTTACGAAAACTTAGCCGACGATCCCGAGTTCCGCGCCCGATTTCAAAACGAGGCGACGATTGTCGCACACCTGACACATCCGAACATCGTTGCTGTTTTTGACATCGAACGCCACGGGAAAACTTTTGCTATCATCATGGAGTACGTGGAGGGGCAGAGTCTTCAGAAGCTCGTGGAAGCCGGGACCCTGGATGAGCGGACAACTCTCCTCATTGGAGCACAAATTGCACGAGCTCTCCACCACGCACATCAGCAAGGGGTAATCCACCGCGATGTGAAGCCCGATAATATTTTGGTAAAGTCTTCTGGTGTTGCAAAAATCACGGATTTCGGAATTGCCCGATTTCGCGGCGGAAAGTTTCGCACTCAGACGGGGGTGAGCATGGGCACGCCGCGCTTCATGTCGCCCGAACAGGTGACGGGGCACGATGTGGACGGCAGAAGCGATCTCTATTCTCTTGGGGTGTGTCTCTATTATTGCCTTACGGGAAAAGTTCCCTTCGATGGGGACAATGCTTTTGCTGTCGCCACCCGCCACATTTACGAGAAACCTTTGCCACCCTCAGAAATTAATCCAGCAGTGTCTCCCGCAGCTGAAATGGTTGTCATGCGCGCACTGCAAAAGCGAAAAGAGGACCGCTTTGCCACTGGCGAGGAGATGGCTGAGGCGCTTGAGGAGGCGGCGCATGCCAAGAGTCCGATCATTGTGAGTCCAAGCGCTGAGGCGACTGAGGTGCCGCAAGGGGCGACGAGAAGGTTAGATTTTACGGTGACCTCTGAACCATCGGTACTGTCGTCGGGCTCAGCACCCCGCATAGCGGATTCCCCACCCGCGCCGGCTTCCACACCTCAATTTCTCGACGAACTGGTTGACGAATCCATCCGTCAACACACCCCGCCGCCAGCGCGGCCGGCTAGAAACGTTCTCCTTAGCTGGATTCTGGCTAATTGGGGTATAGTTGCCGCCTTCACTCTCGTGGTGGGCGCCCTCGCACTCTTGCTCACTGTTAAGAATGAGGAGTTAAACCAAGGCAGGGAGCGGCCAGTCCAGGGCGATCCCAAATTCGCAAGTCAAGCGAGCCGCGATTATGACCAGCTGCTCAATGCTGTCGAGCGTGCAGTTCGGGAAGGCCGGCGGGTCGAAGCTGTGCAGCGGGTGGAAGCATTTCGCGACAAATACCCCTCGTTTCAGAGCGCCGAAATAGACGCCATGCTTGACCGCCTGACAGCTGCTTTGCCGCTGAATGAAGCCGAACGGCTTGCAAAGCGGCGCGAGGAAAAAGGGCGACGCTTTCTTAACGATTCGCGACGTTTGCCGTTAGCACGAGCTTATCTCAAGGCTGCACGTGAGTTATATAGCGGCGTGGGGAAAAACGCGAACTTCATTCTCGGCGAAAGTGTCCTAAAACTACTTGATCAGGGTACCACGGCAAGCCGATTGGCACAAGAGAATCCTGCAGCAGCCGCAGCAGCTATTAGCTTGGCGAGAAAGCGGCTCGAATCCTCTAAGGCGGAGGAGCGGCTTGCTGCCGAGAAAGATTTTATCGAAGCGGTGTGTCTGGCCCCTGATGAGTATGAATACTGGCTGGAGTTGGCAAATTTCTATCGGAGTGAGGGAATGCTCGATGATGCTCGGGTCCTCCTGCGTTACGTAGAAGAAAATGCTCCCAAGACGAGCACGACCTACCAGCAGGCAGCACGCGATTTGCGCAGCCTCGAAGAGTGACAACGGCGGCACCTGCAGGGAGCAGATAGAAACACTTTCCAGCCCACTAACGGCGTCGTCGCCTTGGCTGGGACAATGTGCGGCCAATCGCTTGGCGGCTCCGATGAAAAATGAGAATTGACTCGTCGTCCCGAGGAATTTCTCATGAAGCGTGCTTTAGTTAGCATTGCGAAAGCGTGAGAGAGAATTAAAAGTTTAATACGAAGGAAAACACACAGCTGGCGCGAACTGAACACGCGGCCAGAATGCGTGAAGAATGCCTGCGACCGGTCTTATGAAGAACAAGTAGAAAACCTTTCTTCCCGTTCCGTGGCGCAGGATATGTGTCAGAAAATGTCTTAAGCAAAGGTTGAACCCAACTTCGGATGAAAACAGTTTTAGTCAACGTGGAAGATCGCGAACTTCGTATCGCGATACTCGAGAACGGTCAGCTAACTGAGCTTTATATAGAGTCGCTCGACGACAAGACCATCCTCAACAACATTTACAAAGGACGGGTTGAGGGGGTGTTACCGGGGTTAAGCGCGGCATTTGTGAACATTGGGTTAGGCCGCAATGCATTTTTGCATTTCGATGACGTACGCCCTGACCTCCTCGAGCAACTGCAGGCGATGCGCGAGGGGCGCGAGGTCCCAGCACTGGGACACTTGCCACCGCTCGAAAGCAGCGAATCCGCATCGGAAAGCAGCGCCTATGTCCCCACGCCGGAGGAGCTCGAAGTCTGTCTCTTATACACATCT
>JANZZJ010000155.1 GCA_026419455.1 Candidatus Sumerlaeaceae bacterium
GGCTTACCCCGCGAAGCAGGCTTGCGCCAAGCAATTCCAAAGCTTTCGCCGGTCGCTCGTCGAGCACAGCGAGAAAATCTTTTGGCACTTTTGCCCGCATAGCAAGCTCATCGAGTATCTGCTTGTCGCAAAGCACAAACCCCAGCCGCTCAGCCAGCCGCTCAGCAATAACCCGTCCGCCACTGCCAACCTCACGCGAGATAACGATGGGCGGCTTGCACAGTCGGCGATGGGCTTCTTCTTGCTCGTGGCGCGCTAAGACCCTCGTATAGGCCGCTAAGAAATCTGATAGATTTTTCATCGGTGCTCCCTCATCGCTGCTGCTCACCTCAACATTCGCACGCGCAAAAGCCGCGGAGCAAGCGCCAAGTTGCTTCCGCCGCGATTCTACCGCCAGAGGACACGTGCTTGCGGCTATTTCGCGCCAAACACGATGGGATTTGCATGGATGAATCGCTCGGCGTCAATGGCCGCCATGCAGCCGGTGCCCGCCGCTGTGATAGCTTGACGGTATATCTGATCCGCACAATCGCCTGCAGCAAAGACGCCACGCGCACTCGTGTAGGTGGAACGCCCTTGCGTGACAATGTAACCTTGTGCGTCGAGCTCAAGCTGTCCTTCGAAGACTTTTGTGTTGGGTGTGTGGCCAATGGCGATAAAAACGCCGTCACACGCAAGTTCCCGTCGCTCCCCTGTCTTGGTATCACGCAGGCGCACGCCCGTGACAAACTTGCGAAAGCCCTCCTGTTTGCCCACGATCTCTTCGACGACCGCATTCCATTCAAAGCGGATCTTGGGATGATTGAGCGCACGATCCGCCATGATCTTGGAAGCTCTTAGCTGGTCGCGCCTGTGGACGACCGTCACGGTGCGGGCATGACGCGTCAAAAAAAGTGCTTCTTCCATAGCAGTGTCGCCCCCGCCCACCACGACCACATCTTTATCGCGGTAAAGGGCGCCGTCACACGTCGCGCATGCCGAAACGCCAAAATTCTTGTACTCTTCTTCACTGGGAATGCCCAACCAGCGGGCGCTGGCACCCGTGGCAACGATCACGGCTTCGGCGTAGTAGACCTCCTCATCGCATTCAACGCGTAATGGCCTACGGCTAAAATCCACTTTCGTCACTCGTTTGCCAACGCATTCGGCCCCAAAGTATTGTGCGTGACGGCGAATAGCGTCCACGAGTTCCGGTCCGGTGATCCCATGCAGTTTTTCGCCCTCCCATCGTACCAATCCCGGAAAGTTCTCGACCTCTGTCGTGATCATAAGCTGCCCGCCGGGCATCGTTTCGAAAAAACCATCGCCCTCAAGAACGAGCGGCTGCAAGGTCGCCCGCGCTGCATACAGCGCTGCCGTGAGTCCCGCCGGCCCAGAACCAATGATAATCACTTGCCGCACTTGCTCACGTTTGAGCGTGGTTTCCTCGCTCATACTGTGGCTCCCTTCCTAAGCGTTGAAATGAGAAAGACTGATTACGCCTCACATATTCAAGTTCCAGTATTCTGGGTGGCGATTTTTATGATTTCCTGCCAGGTCCGAAATAGCCGGAATATACCCCACTAATGTGCGTAAAGCCGCAGACAAGCCGAAGGCGGGCCGGTGGTCAGTGAGCGCAGAGTTTGGAAATTTCATTGGTATTAGGTGGCTTCGTTCTTGAGATTTCGCGAGTTCTGAATAAATGTCGGTCTTGGTTGATGACAACCAGACAGATGACCACACGAGCGGACACCTCAACAAGTCGCCTTCCTTCGAACTCGCGGGTCGCAATCGCCCGATGCCCCTGCTATGATCCGTCTGTCGTGCGCCAAGCCATCCTGCAAGTTCTGGAACCTTTCGGCGGAATGGGAGCATTTGTTCAAGCAGGTGCCCGCGTCGTCCTTAAGCCTAACTTCGTCCAGGGGCGTCCTGCTGAGCGCGCAGCCAACACGCATCCTGTGTTCATTGTGGCAGTGGCCGAACTAGTGCGCGAGTACGGGGGCGACCCGATCGTGGCCGACTCACCGGGATGGGGAACAGCCGAAGGAGTCGCCCGCGCCAACGGCCTTGAACCGCTGGCCCGAAGAGTTGGCCTGCCCATCGTCACTCTTCGTGATCCAGTGCGTTTTCGCGACACACGTGTTTCCGTGCGCCATTTGCGCGTGAGCGCCACGGTGCGCTCAGCCGACCTCGTTATTAATCTCCCAAAATTTAAGGCCCATCAGCAAATGCTGCTCACCCTTGGGGTAAAGAATGTGTTTGGGTGTGTCCCCGGCCGACGTAAGGCCGGGCTCCACATGCTATCGCACGACGATCGCCATTGGTTCGCCCGGATGCTCGTAGAAAACTACCTCGCCGTGCGGCCAGCCCTCACAATTATGGACGGTATTGTGGCCATGGAAGGAAATGGGCCCTCCAATGGTGATCCCCGACCGTTAGGGGTGGTCATGGCAGCCGCTGACGCCGTCGCTCTCGATCGCGTGGCTGTGGAAATCGTGGGGGTGCCGTGGCAAGAGCTGACGACTCTTGTGGCAGCGAAAGAAATGCAAGCTGGATGCGTGGACCTCGAGCGTATCGAGCTAGTGGGGCCATCCCTTGAATCGCTGCGAGTTAGCAATTTTCGCTTGCCCCTAATCATGCCCATCAGTTTTTCCCCCATGCGAATTCTTCGGGGGCTCATTAAAAATTACCTTATTACGTTACGCCATCGCCGCGAACAGTTAGGTTAGCGCTTCCACCACATGGCATGGGGACCATGATGGGTTTTGCGAGTCAAAGCTCTTACGACATAGCTGCACGCATTCTCTCGCTTTTAGTCCCGACAATCTCTCCTCGACCTCAGTCGAACTCCAGAGTCCCCTGAGCTCAACTTGCATGGGCGAGCACCCCAGCGAAACCTTTCCTTTTGCAATTGCATCCACATATTCGCACTCTTCGCCCACAAGCTGCAAAGAACTCTACCTAAGTGGGAAGCTCATGTGCGGACGTTTTGCCCTTTTCGCTCAAGCCAACGAAATTGCGCAAGAGTTTGGGGTACCAGTGAAAGAAGTTGCCCACGTGGCGCCCCGTTATAACATTGCCCCGTCTCAGCCAGTGTTGGCAATACGCGTAGCCCCCGACGGTAGTCGTCATGCCACGCACTTCGCATGGGGGTTGGTGCCGTCGTGGGCGAACGACCCTTCCGTTGGCTCGCGCATGATCAACGTCCGCGCCGAAACTGCAGCCGAAAAGCCAGCTTTTCGTGCTGCATTCCGCCGCCGGCGCTGCATTATTCCGGCCAGTGGGTTTTTCGAATGGGCGACGACGGGCACAGGAAAGATCCCTTACTTCTTCCGCCCACGCAGTGGTTGCCTATTCGGGTTTGCTGGGTTGTGGGAGCTTTGGAACGGCCCCAATGGCGAGCTTATCGAAACGTGCGCGATCATCACCGTCCCCGCCCAAGGTGCAGTGCTGCGTTTTCACGAGCGCATGCCTGCCATCCTCGGGCGCCCTCAGTATGCACCGTGGCTCGATCCGCGATTGGAAGACGTCGGCGTGCTCCGCTCTCTCCTTCTGCCGCCTTCCCCGCCCCCTATCGAATCGTACCGTGTCAGCCCCCTCGTGAATCAACCCCGCAACGACCTACCGGCGTGCATCGAGCCAGTGGGAAGTTGAAAACGGGCGGTGGTCATGGATGCGCCTCATCGAACACTGGCGCGGCGAGCCTGAACCACTTCAAGCATGTCGCGAGCGCGCCGGCTCTCTCCGGACGGGAGCTAGTAAGCCCGTCCCCACTTCTTCCGCAAATAAAGAGGCGAAGAATCAGCACGATTTGCAATGCAGACGGCCGTGGCATCGAAACGCCACGACGTGGGAGTGTTGCGAAATGCCCGTATCGCACCCACCGGCAGGCGGAGTGCACGTCTAACGACCAACAACCGACAGTTTTCCTGCAAAATCGCGCATAAATCGCATCGGAAGTTTCAGCAATCAAGCAGCCTCCCTCCCCACACGTCCTCCGTTGCCCTTAAAAAAAGCTTAGCTTTCCTTGCGCTTCACCCACACGGGACTTGACCACGCCATGTTATCGTCGCGACAGGTCACACGTAAGTAATAGTAGGAGGTTTCCCCAGTTCGCCGATCTGCCCATTCAGGATCTGACCAACTGAATGTTGAGCGGTGTCCTTCCCCACCGAAGCTGTGGACGGTTTGGTTATCGCGCACAATCTCCAGCCAGAGAATTGGCGACTCGCTCGCCACATCCACTTTGATTTGCGGTGCTTCAGCAGCTTCACCCCATGGGTGCCCCATTGATTTCAAAAACCATGCGCATCCTGATGCCGCTTGTGGCGTAGCAGCGGCGCTTGCGCAATGCGTCGAAAATTGCTTCGCGTGTGAGCTCCTTGGCCAAGACACACGCCAATCCACCCTCATACGGATCGCGTTTCCAGCATTCGCCGTGCTGCCATAACAGACCGTGGCAATCCGTGCCGCCAATGAACCCAAACTTCAGTCCCCGGGCAAGACCGTCTTGCGCGAAGTAGCCACGCATCCCCCCGCGGTGCACAAGAGGCCGGTTGCCCATGAACTCGTGAGCGCCATGTACGGAGACGATTTCCACGAGTGGCATGACCTGGGGCTCAAAGGCCTCCCATACCACCCCAGTCCATCCGATATGGTGGGGCACAGCGATAGCATCGAAGCGACGCGCTGCCTCGACAAGTTTTTGCGCCGTATCGAACTCCGGCAAGGCGTGATCGAAAAGAGGAACATCGCGCCTAATGGAGTAAACGTTCATGTGCCCGCCCCCACGCGGAACCCGCAGCGAGGTCCATTCCTGCCCGAACAATGTCACGAAAAGCCCACTCTCGTTGAAATGGTCTGTGATTGCTTTGATTTCTTCCCACTCGCTTGGCAACAGCGTGTTGCCCACAAAGCTATCGTGGTCTGTGAGCGCAGCAAAATCCAAAGCGTACACGTCGCGGCGCACCAAGTAGAACTCGTCCACATCGCCGGTACCATCGCTGAGCGACGTGTGACCGTGGAGATCGCCAAAATAGTAGTGCCATTCGCCCCACGGTTCGAAATCAATACGCTCGCGCACGTGCGACTTTTTCCCAGGTGTGGGCCTATTAGTTTCAGCAAACGACGCAACACGAACGGTCACGGGGTTGGGAAGGCGAAATTTTTGAGCTAATGCATCATCGAGATCGCGTCGAGCCGTTACGACTTCACCCGCACCCAGTGGTACGACCGCAACCCTTTGGCCACGGCCGCCCCATCCATCTTTGGGCAGCCGAACGAATGGCAACCACTCGCGCCCGTCAAATATTGTGACAAAAAAATTCTGTGACGCGCGTGCCGTCAGCCAGATCCTCCCATCGCTGGTACACGCAATTTGGGGAAATTCGAGCCCCTGGACGGTGGAGGTGGATTCGCGTCCCATGTCGGGCGGCTGGGGTGGCCAACGCACCTTCCCCTCGCGATCTAGCGCCACCACTTCCACACGCCGCGGAACGTCAATCGCCCCATCAGGCCATGCGTTAGTGTACCACGCGACCCATGTCCTACCTGAAGGATCCGCTGCAGCCGCAGGAGCGAGATGCAAGCCTCCCTGGGAACTGAGTGCCTGTGGAGCCCCCATCGTGGCGTCACCATTGATGATGCGCGCCTTTACCAGAGACGCTCCAACCCCCACGCTTTCGTCCCAAACAAGCCACGACCTGCCAGTATCCAGGGGCCCCAGCACAGGACGCCGTGCGTCGGTTGTTTCTCCGCCCGCTGCGGGCACGGCTTTAGAGAAGACACCCCGGCGTAAGGGCGCCACCATGACGCGAAAATGTTTTGCATCCGGTCCAAGCTCTTCCCACGCAAGAAAACCGCTGGAGCTCTCATCAAGCACGAGGGCAGGCGCTCCCACCCACGGCGCTGGCGGCATCGAGGCTATAATACTCAGCCAACCGTCGGGCTCCAGCATTGCAACGCGGATCTGGCTCTCGGACGCAGGCGCCCCTCCTTGCCCATCTGTGACGGGAGCCGAGCCTACCCATGCCACCCATACTTTGTCGCCGGCTACGGCAACGGCCGGACGGGAACACCGCGCCAAAGGCAGACGCCGGTCATCCGCCTGAGGATTCACTGGTTCCACTTGGCGCACCACCAGGTGCTCGCTATCGCGCTCGCCTGCAACCCACGCCGCCCATGCACGGCCTTGGCGTGCAGCAACCGCAGGATATTCATTGCGCTTACCAGAGCCAAGAATGAGTGGTATATCACCCCGCACAGAGGTCGTACCACTGAGCATTTCGCCCGGCAAAATATCCCAAGGAGGCGGGACCGCTCCCGCCAGCCGTAGCAGCGGCTCTGGCACCAACACCCCCAGCAAACTCATCCCCCCCATCCGGAGGAAATCGCGCCGAGTCCACCGACTCATGACAGGTCACTCCTTATTACCGCGACGTTAAGACCTTTCAGCCGCTAACCCGCACGTTTGGACGCCTCAGACCTAGGTGCAAGGTAAAACCGTGTCACAGTTGAAGGAAAAATAGTGGCCCACGCGACCAGAAACGGCACCCCACGACCACGGCGCGCCATTATCGCGAGGCAACCACACTCGTTTGGCTGGCGGGAGAACTGGTTGCTGTGAAGGGAATCGCCAACGCCACCGAGTCGCACTTTGTGTTCCGTTTTAGAGTTGCTACGTGACTCCAGCTTTCGTTTCATAGGCTGCCAAGATTGCCGAAAACTGTAATTTGAGATAACAAGATTACCTAATAATTAAAAATTCCTAAAGAAGAGGAGAGTCCACCGGTGATGCGTGCATTTGTTTTCCCTGGACAGGGGTCGCAATTTGTCGGGATGGGCAAAGACCTTATCGAGCTCAGTCCCCAGGCCCGCGAGAAGTTTGAGACTGCTGACAAGCTTTACGAAGGCAAGCTCGTGCCGACTATGTTCGATGGGCCTGAGGATGCACTCCGCCAGACTTACTTCACTCAGCCAGCCATTTTCCTGTGTTCTGTGGTACTCGCAGACGCCTTGCGTGAACGAAACGTTGCGTTTCACATGGTTGCGGGACATAGCTTGGGTGAATACAGTGCCCTTTATGCAGCTGGGGCACTGGACTTTCAGCCGCTGCTGGAACTTTTAAAACTTCGTGCCTCACTCATGCAAAGTGCTGGCGAGCGACGGCCTGGCGCTATGGCGGCCATTATCGGGCTCGACGGGGAGACAATCCGCAAACTCTGCAGTGAGACAGGAAAAATCGTTGTCGTGGCGAACGATAACGCGCCCGACCAGGTTGTCGTCTCTGGCGAGCCAGAGGCGGTGGCGGAGGTCGGCGAGAAATGCAAAGCTGCTGGAGCAAAACGCGTCTTACCCCTTAACGTTTCCGGAGCTTTTCACTCGCCCCTGCTCGACGACGCCGCAGCAGAACTGACCTCAGCTATAGACCGCGCGCCTTGGCGCGACGTGCAGATACCGGTGGTCACGAACGTTTCCGCCCAGCCGCGGACCCGTGCCGATGAAATTCGGCAAGAATTGACCCGCCAGATTATCTCACCCGTGCGTTGGGTGGATATCATTCGGCGGATGGTAGCCGACGGTGTCACGGAGTTTGTCGAGGTAGGTCCGGGCAAAGTGCTGGCTGGCCTAATCAGGCGCATCGCACGCGACGCCCAAGTGATTAATGTGGGCACACGCGCCGAACTTGAAGACTTTCTGGCTAAAATTTCCTGAGCAAGCGAACAAGCCGGCGCATCAGACTTTATCACCAAGAAGCACGCGTCCCTTTTGGCTCGGCCGCTAGAGCGGTCAGGGCGGTGCAACATTCCGTGGTGAGCGACCCGTTCAAGCACAGAAGCGAGGTTGATGAGGTTGCGACAAGTCGTCTATTTGAATGGCAGATTCGTGCCAATGGCAGACGCCGTGGTGCCCATCGAGGACCGTGGATACCAATTTGCCGATGGCGTATATGACGTTCTGAAATTTCACGGGCGCCGCCCCGTGAGGCTCACCCAGCACCTTGAGCGCCTGACGGAAAGCTGCGCCGGACTACACATTGAGGGAATTCCAAGTCCGGCCCAATGGCTGGAAATTATCAACGACTTGGCAGAACGCAGCGGACTTGCCCACGAGCCGACGGAAACGAGCATTCTCTATATCCAAGTGACCCGCGGTGTGGCGCCGCGAGTTCACTATTTTCCCGAGCCCCAGCCCACGCCGACCGTGCTTGCCTACTTCAAGACAGCCCCCGTTTATCCGCCGGAACTGCGTGAACGCGGCGCAGCCCTCATCTCGCATCCCGATGAACGCTGGGGTCGCTGCCACATTAAGAGCATCGCCTTGCTACCGGTCGTCCTAGCCAAGCAAGCAGCACGAGAAGCTGGAGCACTTGAAGCACTGCTCGTGCGCGACGGCGTCGTTACCGAGGGAGGAGCATCCAATGCGTTTTGCGTTCGCGATGGTGTTGTTTACACCCATCCCGACGGACCCCGCATCCTTTCGGGGGTCACCAGGGGCATCGTCCTCGATGCTGCTCAACGCCTGGGCATCGAACTACGCCAGGAGCCTGTGACGTTAGAAGAATTCCGCAGGGCCGATGAGGCTTTTCTCTCGAGCACAACGATGAACGTCATGCCCGTGACGCGCCTCGATGGCTCCCCCATTGGCCATGGCGCCGTTGGTCCCATCACGCAGGCGCTTGCGCAGTGCGTGGACCAGATCATAGCCGAGGAAACAGGCGGCAAAGCCGGAAGTGTTTCATTGTAACTCTCTGGATGGCACCTACCGAAGCCCTAAAGATTTCCGGACCGCGGATGCCTTCGGGGAGACGACCCGAGCCAGAGGATACCCTCGAGGCAGATTTTGGCGCCAAACTCAGCGGACGTACCTAGTACTGCCCGTGGCAACGCTTTCCCCAGCAGGCAGGCTCGAACTAGATCGGCCCAGCTCGCAGGGTCCTAACCTTTCATGCCGGTCATCACAATGCCACGGGTAAAATAGCGCTGACAGAAAACGTAGAGAGCGAGCACAGGGCTCAACACGACCAGCGATGCGGCCATGAGATAGTGATAGTAAGTCTGGTAAATTCCCTGAAAGACTTGAAGTCCAAGAGAAAGCGTCTTTTTGTCCGCCGTGCGCAGGTAGATCAGTGGTCCCCAGAAATCGTTCCACGTCCAGATGAACCCAAAAATCACTACCACTGCGAGAACCGGTTTGGAAAGTGGCAACATAATCTGCCACCAAATTCGCCATGCCGAACAACCATCAATGCGTGCCGCATCGTCGAGGTCTTTCGGCACGGTTTTGAAGAACTGGCGTAAGAGAAAGATAAAGAACGGCGCCCCGAAGTATGCCGGCACAACGAGCGGCAACATGGTATCAATCCAGCCAAAGTGCCGAAAGAGGATGAAACGGGGGATTTCGGTGACCATGGCGGGAAGCATCATCGTGCTAAGCAGAACGATGAAAAGAAATTCGCGTCCGGGAAACTCGAGCCGCGCAAACCCAAACGCCACCAGCGAACATGAGAGCACTTGCCCCAGGATCGCGAGCACGGTGATCAGGAGTGTGTTGCGCAGCAAGACCGGGAAATCCATGAAACTCAGCGACTCACGAAAGTTTTCCCAACGCACGGGGTCCGGGATCCACTCGATGGGAATACGCTGTACTTGCACGTAGTCCATGAGAGCGGTGCGCACCATCCAGAGGAAAGGCAATGCAAAGACGACGCCGCCAATAATAAGCAGCAGATAGACCCCAGCCACGGCAGCAGCGCGGCGCAGTCGCAGCGTCACACCATCGCCGACACGCGGCGCGGGCATTGCCACCGGCGTCTCCATCACGTCATCAGGCTTGGTCATAGTGCACCCACCTTTGGGACATGCGATAATTCCATAGCGTTAGGGCTAAAATGATCACAAAAAGAATCCACGCCATGGCGCACGCCTTGCCCATGGCCAAGTACCGGAAACCGGTCTGGTAAAGATAGAGCACGTAAACCATGGTGGAGTTGGCAGGGCCGCCGGCTTCTTGTGAAGCCGCTGTGTTGGAGGTCATCACATAGACTGTCGTGAAAACCTGAAACGAGCCGATAATGGCCATGATCAAGTTGAAGAAAATCGTGGGGCTAAGCATGGGCAGTGTCACGTGGCGGAACATCTGCCAGCGCGAAGCTCCATCAATGGCAGCGGCTTCGTAGAGGTGCTGCGGTATTCCTTGCAAACCCGCAAGGTAGATGAGCATGGGACCCGCCACGCCGCCCCAGATGCTCATAATGATGATGGCTGGCATCGCCCATGTGGGCGACGTGAGCCATTCGGGTCCGGGCGGCCGCATCCACGCCAGCACGCCCAGCGAGTCCGCAGTCAGACCCACTAGACGTAGGAGCGAGTCAATTTGCCCCCACAGCCACACCAAGGCAGCATTGAGCAGACCAAGCTGGGGGTTGAATATCCAGCGCCAAAGCAAGCATATCGCCACCCCGGCGGTAAGTGCAGGCAAGTAATACACAGCTCGGAAGAACGTTGTGCCGCGCACGCGCGTGTTGAGCAGTAACGCCAGAGCCAATGCGAGAACCAGCGTGCCTGGAACCACAAAAGCTGAATAATAGAGAGTGTTGAGCAGAGATTTCCAGAAAACAGGATCAGCCGCAAGCTCACGGAAGTTGCGCAAGCCAATCCACTTGGGCGGCGTCAGCAGATCGTAGCGGCAGAAACTCAGATAGAACGAAGCAAGCACGGGGCCTACCGTAAAGAGCACCATTCCCACCAGCCATGGCGCCACGAAGCCATAACCTTCCCAGTAACGGCGATTGGTGCGGGCTATGCCGAGCAGCGCGATGCCTCCAAGCGCGATAAGCGTGAGCATGAGCCGAATAAGGAAACTCGTGGTGTCGGCACCCGGCTCTACAGGACCGCTTTCGGCGCGCTCGTGCTCGAAGCTCTCGAGGAGCTTGTTCCCTTCGCGCGTGATGAGATCCAAAGCGTCGCGAGGTGAGATGGGATTCGTCATTCGGAAGCGATCCACCGTGGTCTGCCAAATGCGCGCGTAGAATTCCGGTGCCCAGGCATCGTCTGGGTACAGCCGCCCCGATGCATAGTTGGCTGCATCCACGGCCACGCGAAGACTTTGCGGCGGCGGGCTTAGGAAAAAATCAGCACTATAAGCGAGTTCTCGCAATGCCGGTGTGCAGTTCTTCTGAACCCCCAGCAGCCGCTGACCTTCCGAAGAGGAGTAAAACTTCACAAACTGCCACGCTGCCTCTTTGTGCGGCGAACCAGCTGCGATACAATTGCCACCCACATTGAGAATGCAGGTGCGTCCTTTGCCCTTAGGGACGTGGGCGATGTCCCACGGGTCGCGCATGGTTTTGGTGATTTGCGGCAGCTGCCACGTGCGGCCCACGAACATAGCGACCTTCCCATTAGCAAACAGCTGCATGTCGGTGGTGTCCATGGCCTGCGCCGCACTGGGAGCCTGCTTGCCCTGAAGCGAAGCGTTAAAGGCAAATGCCTCAAGCACCTCACGCGAGTCGCCAACAAAGCGGTAGCGCTGGGGGTCGAAAATGCGTCCGCCGAAACTTTTTACGATAAGCTGCCAGTCCACTTGCATGCATCCGAAGACTTCGGGGCGACCGTCGCGGTCGCGATCGATGGTCAGCGACGTCGCAGCATCGCGGTAGGATTGCCATGTCCAACTCTCGTCAGGATAGGCCACGCCACATTCGTCGAAAATCCGCTTATTGTAGAAAAGCAGATCCACCGAGAAGTGAATTGGGTAGGCATAGAGACCGCCGCCCACTTTCAAGCCTTCGATTGTTGAAGGTATAAACTCGGACATGTCCACGGCGTCGCGGGCGATGTACGGGTCGAGGGGTTCGAGGATGCGTTTTTCTACGAGGGGAGCTATAAACTCGGTGGTGATGTACATGACATCGGGCGGTGTGCCTGCAGCAGCATCGGTCAGGAAGATGCGAGTGGCATCGGCGCTCGATTCAAGCGACACTTTGATGTCCGGGTGGCGGCGCTCAAATTCCGCTACCAGTTTCTTGACCATCGCGATCTGTTCAAACGACGTTTCCCAACTCAGGTAGCGGATGCGGACTTTCTCCGCGCGGGTGCTTAGCGGGAGCAGCAGGGCGACCAACACAAGAAGGAATGCTCCGGCAGACACTGGACAAATCCGCCCGATGCGATCCAGCAAGGCACGCAAGGCGACGCACCGACCTGCGCCTCGAAAACTTGATGGCTCGGACGTACCGGTTCTTCGAATCGCCGTTGTGATTTCCGTGTGGTTCACGAACCCGTTCCGCACTGTGGAATTTTTAGCCTTGCTGTCCGCACTTTCCTGGCCCTCACTGCACCGCCCAATGGCAGGAGACGCCCCAGCTCACAGAATTAGAACAGCATCGAAATAATCGTTGGAGCCCAAGTTTTGCCAACGTCAAGTGCCAACAGTATGAAAAACGGCGTGCACGGCCGATCGCCTACATTTTTCCAATTCCGCCAGGCCGCCGCTGGAAAAAATGAATCACGGTGGCCGGTTTTCGCAGGGGAGGTCACTGCACAAGTCGTCCCAAAATTTGTCTAACAAGACTCGTGACCAACGACGCATCGGACTCAACCGACCAAAGCACTGCGGCTGCCACGAGAAGCGCAAAGCGCAACGGATAGCGTTGGGCCCAGGCCATCAGGCCCCAACGGTGTTCGTTGGAGCGGTGATACTCGACGTGGCGCACCAGCGCCTGGGCCACTTCAGCCTGCACCTTCTCCAGACGCTGAGAAATGTTGGCCAGCTGAATGTTGATGTGGCGGAGCTCATTAGTGACTTCGCCCCGCCATCCATCGTCGCGAGTCTCATGGATCATGATCATCCCCCCAGCTCAAGGTTATGCCGCATGGATGTGGCAAAGCCGGCGGGCGTTCGGACTATTCCGCCAGCTGGAATCACGTCTTTCTTCGTCGGGGCTAATCGCACCCTCAGGCTTTTCCTCTGCCTTTGCAGCCCCACTGAGGCGGGCCGAGCATAGCGGTGTTTATCTCGAGGAGAATTTGTGGACATCTACGATGCGAGCGCTCCCGTCAGTGGAGCAGGTTTCATCACCGTGGCCATCATTTTCAGCTCCGCCAACAAGGCGATTGCGAATCAGCTCCAGTACCACCAGTTCGGCGATAGCATCCACAGCCTGGCGCGAGGCATGTGGTATCAATTTACGCAGGAGGATGTAAATAGCACGGATAATGGCCGTTTTATCGGCCTGGGCCGGTTCGTCGCGCCATTCCTCGAGTGCCGCAGCAAGGTTTGCTGCAGCAGCAACAAATCCAACTCCGCTAGCCCCACTATCAGGGTTTCCAAAATGTTCCATAGTATTCTCTCCGAATTGTCTTCTAAACAGTTTCCCCCGTCGAGCTCCGGGCGGGGCAGTAGAGTCCCGCCCGGAACAAGCGAGGAGGTAGAGGTGGTTATTGAGGAGATTCGATAACGTTCTGAATTCGGTAAATCGCAGTGGGTGCGATAAGCTTGTGGTCGTAGTAGCGTTGGACGCGGATCATATCCGCCTTGCGCCGCGGCTCACGCCAGCGCTCGACGACCCAACCATCCACAGCTCCCATGGCGCCACTCCATACAAACGTGCCCACAGCCATGACCTGCTTGAGAGCCGGACGCGGCGGTACGTACAGAAGCCAAGCCGTGTTGCCCCATACAGGCACGCATGCCGGCGCCTGACCCCGGCGCGCGACGTTCTTAAAAGCTCTCGGCACAAGCACACGGTCGAGGTCGAGCAGTTGCGCGAGTAATTCCTCGCCTATAATGCCGGCCGTGGTGTACTTGATCCGTTCCACGATCTGGGGGTGGTGGCGCAAGGCATCGAAAACCGCATAGGGTAAGATGGCCACGTTCGGGCGCCGCTGCGCTGCGCTAAATACCACCTGCCGAGCCTCACGAAGCTGCGCCAGCGGGTCGCTGGTAGGCACCGACCACCAATCTACAGGATCAAGGCTGACGCCACTGATGGCCCCACTCGTTCGCAGGAGTGTTTCCAGCGCAATCTCGCGATTAAGCGCAATCTTGTCCGCCAGCATCTCGGCGCGGTCTATGTCCGGCTGGAGTGGCGGATCGGCGTTTTCCCGCTCCTCGTCGGGAATAGCTGCTTCCAACGCATGGTCCTCACAGAAATAGCTATCGGTGCTCAGCTGGAAATCCACCTCGCTGGCTTCCGCGCCGGGAGCACGTGCATCAGGTGTGGCGCGTAAGAACTCGCGGTGAGGATCGTAGATGAAATACTTGTCGCTCTGTTTGCGCACCGCAATGGGTGGCGCCACGGCGTCGGCTATGTAGTCGGTATTGCGATAAGCCACGCTGACGTTTGTCAGCGCGACATCAATGTGAACTTGGCTCACGTCGGGCATGGACAAATTTTCCTTTCTTTTCGATTAGTGGTAGCGGGAGTGCCAGGTGCCCAACCCGCGCCTACAGAGTTCGCTCGTGAATCGAGAGGAACACCTCGATGATGTCGCCGTCCTGAACAGCAACGGTTTCCGCGAAACCCAGAACGTTGACACGCGTACCGGGCGCACCGGATGCCGCCTTGACCTTGCCCGACGCTCCGGCTGCAATCACGGGAGCGCCAAGAGGTATGGCTGCGGCAGCCGTGACCTCCGCGATGCCTGCTTTGCGCACGGCAACTGTGCGGCCCGCGCTGGGCTGGGCATGAACCGTCACGCCCAGAAGCCCGCTTGCATTTTCCGCCGCAGGAAGAGTGCACTCGCCCGCCAACGGACCATGAACGACGACTCGGTAGGCCCCAACGCCGTTGGCGGCAGCCACACGATAGGCTTTGTCGAGGATATGAATGGGCATGCGTAAATCTCCTTAAGGTTAATGGGTTTGATGCTGCAAAACAGCTTGTGCTCCGGCGCCCGTGCGGGCCGCCGCGATAAGAGCCGCGGCATAGCTGAGCTCGGGAAAAGATTCGCGTAGTGCTTGCGTACGCTGGTGCAGCGCCACGCTTGCCGGGTCCACGCGATCGCCCCACATTGGCGACGGTTCCATGGGCGGTGACTCACGCTGACTTAAACTAAACTGCCCAGCTTCTCCCTCGGGCACCCGAGGGGCGCGTGCAGCAAGCAACTGCCGCAGCTATTCCAGCGGCTCAAGTTCTTCAGCGCCAAACCGCACAACTTCTTCGCGGTCAGCGTAGCTAAGGCAAAACGCTTGCACAAGCTCACATTCGCGCGGGGTCAAAGGCACACCGTGGGTGCGTGCTTCGCTCGCCAAACGCGCAGAATCGCCCAGCGCCCGGTGGCGCCGTAAAGCCCCTAACTCGGTCTGCAACCGCGCCACAGCTTGGCGCAGCTCGAGAATTTCGCCATCATCGTCGAAACACAACACTCCCTCCTCTGCGGAGAATTGAACCTCACGCAATCCTGGCACGGCAGGGCTGGCAGCCCCCAGCAATGAAACCGCTCGCAAATACGGCCGACCTGTGGCCGCAAAACACCGCAGAAGCTCCACGCTCCGCTTCTTGTAGGCTCCACGCCGGACAAGCTCGCGCACGCACTCCGGCACACCGCCCAGCAGGGCCACGAGGCGGTCGCCCACCCGCTTGAGGTGCTTCACCCAACCAAAGGCCGGACCCGAACGGGCGTGGTCAAAAGTCAGAGGCGCCTCCAGCAGATCGGGCGAATAGTCGCGTGCGAGCTGCTCTATGTCCTGCGGGGTCCACACCCCTTTGGCGCCGTAGTTCCCCGCGCGAAAGACTTCCATCTCCAACGTCGCGTGGGGCTCGGCCGGCGCCGTAGCCCCTGCTGGGCCGGAATCGGCCCGGGTTTCGTCCTGCGCATGTGATGCTAGCGCTCGGCTATCACTCATGGGTTGTATCTCCTTTCTTTTTTTCTTGGGTATGCCGCTCAGGCGTATGGCTAGGCGACAACGCGCTAGCCAGTGGCGTTGCACTCCCATGCTTGCTTCTATTAGAACATTTGTTCTGATCGGCGTTCCTTTCTCCTTCGTGTTTCTTCTCAACTTTCAGCAATTGTTCAGAAGGCCTAAGAAGCCGTACAGGCGCCTTAGCGAGGAAGAACGTCGCGGTGTCCCTCGAGACGATCCACCTGAGGCTCGTTGAGCGTGGTGGCATCTGCTTCGGCCGACTGGGCAGCGCCAAGCTTCGCAGGTGGGCAATCGCCCCATGGCACCCTGGGCAAACCGAGCGCCGCTCGCACCTCGTTGATGGTGAGCACCCCGTATTGGAGATGATACTGGTAAAAATTCGCATCATCGTACTTAAGGCGGCGTTCACTTTCCGTGGGTGTCGGACGCCGATAGCGTCGGTAGAAGTAATCCACCCCTAACGGCACACCCAATTGAACGAGCCCGCGGTCAACCTCTAGCTGCGTTTTCATGTCTTCGGGCTGGTCGACCTCAAAGGTGAGCATGGGCGCAGGTGTTTCGAGTCCGTAATTAAAGTCCACGAGCCAGCGCACAAGTTGGCGAGTGAGAGCTTGGCCGAGTGCGCGAGCGTCGGCAGCTAGATAATCGCGGCGCACGGCCTCGTGCACACGGCCGAGGGCTAGGCTTCCGCTGCGCCGCCCCTCGGTGGTGGTAAGCGTCTGCCCCAGCACAACTTTGGACATTTCGTCGTTGCACCAGTCGGCGAGTTCCCGGAACGGGCTGGCGCCCGCCCCCGCCGCACGACGCGCCTCCAGAAGCTCCACTGTCACCGTCTCCGGCACAACAATGCCGGCGTGCTCGCGCAAGCGGCTGAGCGCATCAACAAGCCGGTCAACGTCCTCAGAAGAGGTCGTGGCCGCGTAGCGCCCTACCGGCGTAGGCGTGGCATAGGTGGCGTTAAAGTTTGACCAGTCCTCCAGTGCCCGGCGCTTGAACCACGAGTACCAGTACACGCGGGCCGCGAGCGGAGTGCCGTAAAACGATCCCGCCGCCGGCTGGGGCACGAAAACGACGAATTTGCGCTCCGGCAAGCACTCAGCGCGCCGATGGCTCAGGCCAAACTCGCCCGGTCGTGGCATGAGCGGCGCCTTTTGGGCGTTGCCTCCTTCCGCGGTGCACCAGTGCGCTCGCCAGCCTCCTTCATCGCTCAGCCGGTAAAGATTCCCGTTGACGTCGAACGCAAATTCCCACGGCTGGCAAGGGACGAGCCGGCGGATCGAAACGCCACCCGTGGCGGGGTCGCGACGCCACACGATCTCAAGCACCGCCAAGCCCTTGGCAAGCGCATCGAGAAGATGGTAGAGGGCGCCGGCAAAGTCTTCCGTCGCCTCCAACCCCATCCGCACCATGCGCTCTACCGCCGCCGCGCTCGCTGGGTCGCCACGCCACTGGCTCGCCCCCTCGCGCCACACGAGCTGCCACCCCCATCCTACAAGGGCGTTTTTGCGCGTCTGCAAGATCGCAAACAAATGCGCGTCGCGCCTTTCCAGCTCTGCGAAGACCCCGTAGATACCCTCCGGCATGCGGTACGCCGCCTCGT
>JANZZJ010000167.1 GCA_026419455.1 Candidatus Sumerlaeaceae bacterium
CCCGCCGCAACTGGACTGCCTTGACAGTGCTTGACCCAATATCAAGTGCCACCGTCCGTTTTGGATTTAGAGCCAAGACTCGTCCTCCCGGCGACAAGACAGAGCGTCAACGCGTTGACGACTTGCCAACAGTTGCTGCCGCCACGTGTCACACGTTGTTTTAATATGCGTCATACCACCGATGTTGTCTACTAAAACGCCTCAAACGCGCAACAATAAAAATCTACGTGGACTGAGTAGCGGGTAAGGTAAGCGGCCTGTTGTTTTGCTTGAACCGTGAGCTCGCCGTCCTCAAGGTCACAGCCATGAGCCTGCAAATTTTTCCAAAGGAAGAAGAACCGCTTTGCCTTCCCAAGGGATTTCGCTGGTCGGCAGTGGAAGCAAACATTCGCTACGCCGGACGGCCCGATTTGGCCCTCATAGACGGGGGGCCAGGGACAGTGGCCGCTGCTGTCTTTACTCAAAACGCTTTTGCGGCAGCCCCGGTGCAAGTGTCACGTCGTCTTCTTCACGAGTACAAGGGAAGAACCCGAGGGGTAGTTGTCAATGCCGGCTGTGCCAATGCAGCTACGGGCTTAGCTGGCCTGAGGGCAGCCCAAGAAATGGCCGAGCGAGCTGCGCGGATTGTAGCCGGAAACGTGCAGGAAACGTTTCTCGTGTGCTCAACAGGGACAATAGGTGTCCATCTCCCGATGGAAAAGGTTTTACCGGCGATTGAACACGCGGCTGCCAAGCTCGTAGATACCGACGCGGCATTCCGTTCGGTGGCACGTGCTATCATGACCACCGACACACGCCCCAAGTACATAAGTGCCGAAATTGAGTCGCCTCAAGGCAAGTTCCGCATTGCAGCATGCGCTAAAGGTTCGGGAATGATTTATCCGCGAATGGCAACCTTGCTCGCCTTCGTTGCTACCGACGCTAAAGTTAACCCATCGTTGCTCGAGCACTGCTTTAAAGAGGCCATTGATCACTCGCTCAACTGCCTTACCGTGGACGGCGATACAAGTACGAACGACACTGCCATAATCCTTGCTAACGGCGCTAGTGGTGTGGAAATTGAAGAGACGAACGTGCAGGCGGTGAGCTTTTTCACGGCGGCTGTGCGCGCCGCCCTGGAAAAGCTTACCATGCAGCTGGCGCGGGACGGGGAAGGAGCTACAAAGCTCATTGAGGTCAACGTGCTGGGCGCACGAAGTTACGCAGAAGCCAAGCAGGTAGCGCTGGCCATTGCGAATTCCAATTTGGTGAAAACCGCCATCCATGGATGCGATGCAAACTGGGGTCGTATTGCCTGTGCCATAGGCAACTCGGGTGTGCCGGTCGAACCAGAGCGGGTCCGGATCGCGATAGGTGACTTGCTACTTTTTGCTAACGGCGCGCCGGTGACCTTCTCGGAAGAACGTGCCTTGGAAATCCTCCGCGAGGAGGTAGTGAGGATCTGTGTTGATCTGGGACTCGGCAAGGAGACGGCTAAAGCGTGGACGTGCGACCTAAGCGCAAAATATGTTGAGATTAACGGCGCTTACCGCACGTGATGGCCACATTGTGAGTCAGCAACATTCCCCCTGGGACCGAGAGGACATGCGGCGGGTTCTCACGATAACGACCGAGCCTTTACCACTGCCCGGCCAAGCGACGAGCGGCGCCGGCCTGCGGGCGTGGGGGTTGACGATGGGACTGCGAAGTTACGGTTTCGAGGCCCATGTCGCCGCGTGCAATCTTGCCTTCTCGGATTCTTACCTCAACGGCGAAACTCCGCTACCTGAATTCGTTCATAAATTTGCGCGCAACGATCTCGCCTCGCTTTTAAGGGCGATCCAGCCCGAGGTTGTGATCCTTCAGCACTGGGGAATGGCCCAGGAGGTCCCTGAGCTTGACGTCCCCCTGGTCATCGATCTGGCAGGCCCTCATTTGCTGGAGCGGCTTTATTGGAATACGCCGGATCTCATGGCTGACGCCGAGATGAAGTTGGCGGCATTGCGTCGCGCTGATTTTGTCATCTGTAGCGGTTTGTATCAACGCCACTACTTTTATGGTTGGCTTGTGCTCGCCGGATTTGATCTGCGCGAAACACCGGTGCCAGTCATCCCTTTCTCTGTGCCCCCGGAAACTGAATGGCCCCCGGAAGAAATGCCTCGAGAACCAGGATCTTTCGTTTACGGAGGAATGTTGCTTGCGTGGCAGGATCCGAGTCGGGGGCTGCTGACGCTGCTCGAGGAAATGGATCGCGCCAAGCGCGGGCGCTTGCATCTGTTCATAGGCTCGCATCCGGTCCTTGATGCTTCAGCCCCCCACTTTGAAAGCTTACTCAGCTACCTTCGAAGTCACCCCCGGGTGGTGATGCAAGGGATTCAGCCTTTCCATGAGCTACTCCGGGCTTATACCCGCTGTGAGGTAGCGTTTGATCTCATGGCCCAGAATCCAGAACGTGAGCTTGCTTTCACTACTCGGACCATGGTGTACCTCGCCTGTGGGCTGCCTGTGATTCACGACGATTACTCGGAACTTGGCGAGCTTATTAGCCGAGAAGGAGGAGGTTGGGCGTTATCCCCGACCCGGGAGGACGATTTGCGCCGACTGGTGCGTGAGTTGTTGGAAAAGCCGCAACTTATCGTAACCAAGCGCGAAGAAGCACGTCAATTTGCAAAAAAGTACACTTGGGACCGCACCATCGAACCACTTGCAAAGTTCTGTGCCGCTCCGACTTTCCGGAAAAACAAAAATGCCGCTACTTTGCGTGTGGAACGGCTCGATCGGGAACTTGCGCAAATGCGGCAATATTGCGGACAGCTCGAGCAAGAACTGGCATCTGTCAAAGGAAAGCTTTTGGTTCGGCTGGCGTCGAGAGTTGCGAAACTTCGTCGGTTTCTCGCCCCTTTGGTATGGCTCGTTACTTGGCCAATCGCCCGCTACATCGAATGGCGTTTGCTTAAGAGCTCTCGCTAGTTGAGGGAGCTTCGCAGTCTTCGCACTTGCAACGCGAACGGTGCTCTGCTACGGATACAGACAAGCATGAAGCCTGAAGGGAAGCGGTGGCTAGGATTCGGCGTTGGCGTGCTCGTCTTTTATCTGGCACTGACAGCGCTCAGACAGCATGTGATGTCCACCGCCCCAAGTCCCCCCAAAGAAGAATCGCAGGACTCTGAAGAGATTTATGACGAAGATTACGCGCGACGCCGCTCGACTACTCTTGTTTCGCAAACGAGGTTTACGGAGAACTCCGAGGGGAGAGTCGCGCGGCCAACAAAAATTGTCCGACTCGTGGAAGGTGAGCAGGGAGAGGGGTTCGAAGCTGAGAAATACCGCGCTTTTGGCGACTCATCCATCTTTGGGGTTGTGCGAGGGGCATCACGACGTCCTCTCGAACGCGCAACAGTCCAACTCTTCGAGGCTGATCCTAATTCCAAAAACCCACCACTGCGCGAGGCACTGACGGACACCTCGGGCACATACTCACTAGACAAGATAAACGACGCCGAGCGTCTGTATGTGTTGGTTGCGCGCGCAGAAGGACATGCTCCTTATGCTCGTCTGCTTCTGTTTAAGGACGCTCCGCTGGAGGAGAACATAACGCTCTCGCCAGGAGTGGAGTGCTCAGGGGTGGTCGTTGATGCCGTGACTTCGCTCCCTCTCCCACGGGCAATCGTATATCACCCCACCCCGCAGCGCATTTCGTTTCGCTGTCTCGGCACTGTGGAAACATCACCGATGGGCGAGTTCCGCTTTGCCCACGTCAGCCGTGGGGAGGTACGACTACGGGTGGAATGTCCTGGATACAAAACGACGGTGGCGGTAGTCGACACCCCAACAACGAGAGCTGTAATTGCGTTGGTGCCGGGCGGAGCCAGCATTCGCGGCGAAACAATTTCGCGTCTGACTGAGAAACCGGTGGGGCGGGCAAAGGTCCTGGCTATTGGAAACGATTTCTTTGCCACGGCATTTTCCGATGATGAGGGACGATTCGAATTTACCGATTTGCCATCTGGCCGTTACGTCCTAATAGGAATCCGGGGCATGCCGGGGCCGAGTGAGGAAATCACTCTGGCGGACAGAGAAACACGCGAGGGGGTTCGCTTGATCGTCCCTGCTCCCATTTTCGTGACCGGGAAAGTCATCCATGCCTTGAACGGCAACCCCTTGGCAGGAATTCGACTCTACTATCCCGGCCCTCGCGGTAAGTCCGTGGTCATGAGCGACCAAAACGGGCTTTTTGCCTTCGAGACGCTTGCTTTCGATAGCTACTGGATCGAGGTACACGAAAAGGGCTATCTTCCGTTACTTGAAAAACGCACCACTGGGTCGGTGGAGAGAATCGAGCGCAAGATAAAACGCAGCGACGCTTCGGATCAGGTGACAATCAGGCTGCGCCCCGTGCCGTGCATCGAGGGCATCGTAAAAACCGCCGAGAGGAATGGACGAACGGGCGGCAGCGTTCGGGGGGTGGACGTCCAGCTTGCCTACCAGCAGCGCGATGTAAGCGAAAAAGTGATAACAAAGACGAATGCGCTAGGTGAGTTTTTTGTGAATTTGCCGAGCGGTCGCCGGGGAACAGCTAAAATTGTTGTTCCATTGAGGGGCAGCTTAGGCTTTGCATCAGCACGAATTCCGACGCGACGCCCCATCGAGGTCCAACTCGATCGCCAGCGAATGAGTGGCCGGCTATTCCTGTCGGACGGCACCCCTCTGGCCGGCGTCGAAATCAAGTCGCGTTATCTCTTTCCCGATAATGTAGACCCATCAAAGGCTATTCGCCTGGAAGGATGCACAGCTATCGTGAGAGCGGATGGTAGATTCGGATTGTCCGTCGCGCCGCACGAAAAGGTAGAGCTCGCATTTCTTTTACCGGACGGTGGAACAGTCATTAAGACTTTTGATTCCGACACGCTTCAGAAAGTTTCGTACACGTTCGTTTATGATCCTGTGGCGAAGGATGTCCTGTTTCAAGCCGACCGCCAACGTCGATAATCTCGTCCCATACCCTTTCCGTATTTCAAGTGATTGGCTGGAGCTTACCTAAAAAGCCCACGCGGCACCTTAATGTTGTCGCCAAACCCGCGGTGCGCAGGAATGCGCGATGGCGGTTTCCGGATTCAGTAGAGCTACTCCCACTCCTGTCTCTTATACACAT
>JANZZJ010000188.1 GCA_026419455.1 Candidatus Sumerlaeaceae bacterium
GTTACTAGCAGCGCACATCTGCTGCGCCTTCGGAGTGAAAAATCTGGGGTAATATGGTGCACAGACAATGCCACATGGGCCACCCCGTATCGTTATTTAGGTGCAGCTGCGCCCCGATATCAGTCGCTACGCGTGCGCTTATTAGCGGCAGCCAGCATTGCGGGACACGTTCGGCGCGAGGACTCTCTCGTTCAGACAACAACAACTTCTTACCTTGTGCGCCTATATGCGAAAACACCATCGCCCGACGAAAGGCCGATGATGCTCGAAGCGATAACGGACGAGAAGGGAGCATTCCGTTTTCCGTGTGTGCCAGCCGGAGCGTATCGAGTGGTGGCCACCCAGCCTAGGGGAAACGTAGAAAAGGTGGCCGAATTAGAAGTTCAGCCGGGACACGAGCATCGGTTAGATTTTCTGTTGCCGGCAGGGAAGCTTTTTGCAGGTAGGGTTCGCGACTCAAAAGATCAGCCACTGGGTGGAGTTGCTGTCCGTTACTACGTCCGTGCTGCCGATGGTTCCACAAAAGGGGGCATGATAGAAACAAATGCTGATGGCCATTTCCGAGTCGAAGAGCTCGACGGAGAAGCACTCAGTTTTGTCCAAGTGGAGCGCAAGGGATACGTTCCGTGGCAAAAGCGCGACATCCCACTCCCCTGCGACTCTCTAGAGATTGTCCTTGTGCCCGAGGCGGCCTTGCCATTTGTCGTGAAAGGTTCGCCGGCGGAATTGTGGCAAGTGTATCTAATGCGGCTTGATGTTTGGGGCTCGGGGACATACGCAAACCAGTTGGTAGGGAGGGAGATCGCATCCACACGTGTGGTGGGCGGAAGCCAAGATGCTTTCCCGTCGCCTGCAACGGGGCGTTATCGCATTGTTGCTTGTGACAGCAAGGGTGAGCAGGTGGGAGTTTCACCCGAGATTGAATGGGATCCCACGAAAGGGATCGGCTCGCCTGTCGTTATTACCCCTGGCAAAACGGGACGTTTAAGGGTGGAATTCGAGAGTGCGCATGTGGAAAACGGCGAGCTGGTAGCCACGAATATGATTTTGCCAGAGTCGATTGCGTCAGCCGAGCGTCGGCTTCCAGACATAGTAGGTGATAGCGCCGAGCTGGATAATCTCATCCCTGGTGACTATCTGATCACGGTCACAAGTAGCTCCTTCAATTCGAGTGCCACCAATGTTCGCGTGGAGCCTGATCGCTCTGCGACTGTGAAACTCAAGGCTCTCCAGCTCGGAACCATCGAAGGGCGCATCATGAATGCGAAGACACCTGTGCCGGGAATTCAGGTCACAATCAAGTCCCAGACGGATCCTTCTTTTGAGCCCAGAACTGCAACAACCGATGCTGCTGGGTTGTTCCGGGTAGATGGATTAGCTCCCGATCTTTATGTGGTGGAGTTAATGTGGCAAGGTGAGGGAGGCATTGCCAAATCATTGCGCAGGAGCGCGAAGGTTAGCGGCGATGGAGGTGTTGCGAGGGTGGAAATCAACATCGCCCCACCGCCGCGGCTGAGTTTTGCGCTCCCCCACTCGTTCAACGTCGCGCCGGGAGCGCCAGTGGTCCTTCTTTCTCGTGATAGTGGGGAAACGATTCGCCCTGAGTGGAAGGCAGATGTGCTTGAGGCAGAGCTTGAGCCCGGTGTGTACACCGTATCGGTGGGAGATGCACCTGTGGGAACTATGAGACTTCACGCAGATGGTCGTACAGAAGCCCTCGAGTAGGGATCGCTTACTCGCTCGTGCTACGCGCAGACTGCCACGGTCATCTCAGGATTCCGAAGCCAGTACATCGGTGCCCCATGAGCTTATTAGTGTGAGCCAAGATTGTTACCTGCGTGATAGCCGCTGCGCCCGAGACCTTCCCAGCGATTTAGCTTTCAGGGGTCGGCACGGCTGTTTTTTTAATGGGATCCTCTCACATTCAGCACGTGCGAGCAACTCCTCGCGAATGCTCTCGAGCTGACGCGCTCGCGCTATGGCCGCACGTCATCATTGGTTTTGGAGTACGATCTTCGCGACTTGGGCATTGCCCTCACGATCGAGGACGCGCAAGCGAACGATGTGCTCTGGCGACTTTTCTTTTGGTTCAACGTCGAAACGGAAGGTTTCCTTTTCACTATCAAAAATGCCATCCGCAGGCAAGAGCGCGAACCAGACTGTTTCAGTGTCGACACAATAGCTGGCGGAGGCGAGGATGGAGAGTTCGTCCGCAGCTTCCGCTTCAACTCGCCAAGTATTTGGAGCGACGCGTTTCGCCACAAGCTTTATGACAGCGGGCGGAGTGTTATCAATGGCGAACATCCGACTAACGATGGAGGCTGTGCACGCGACATCATCCGGATTTTGGGGCCGGTCGGAAGCTTCGACCATGAAGCGATAGCGCCCGTCAGCAAAAAGTGACGTATCGAGTGTGTAGCGGGTAGTGCTCAACTCTTTCTCGAGAACTTTCCATTCGGATTCGTCTTCTCCTTTGAGCGCCAAGCGAAAAACAAGTTTATCGCCATTGGGATCGTTTGCTTCCCAAGAAATGGCAAACTTGCTAGAATTGGATTGTGCGCCAAGCGCTGCAGCAGGGGGCTGAGACGCTGGCTGAGCAGGATCTGGTGGTTTTGCTCCAGCAAGGACTGAGAGGAGCGCCTCCGGAGCGGCTGAGCTTCTGCCGCTCGCATCGCTTCGCGGCATGGACGCTGAGTCGGGGCCACGAGGCGTCGAGCTTGGCTGCGGCTGAGCAGATGGTGGGGCTGGCTCTCCACCTACTTTCTCCACTTTGATGGATTTCAAAATGGGCGGTGCGTTGCGCTGAACGTAAAAGAACTGGAGTGCGTCAATGGTGGGCGATGCCCCGCTTGGGGATGCCTGCAGTCGAAGACGGTATTGAAGGTATTGAGCGATGAGTGGTGGAATTTTCCAAAGCGACTCTCCGGCTGCCGATGCTTTTTGCCACTCCCCCCAGGTTTTGTCGCTCGGATCAGAGGTGTTGCCAGCACGTACCTCAAGCGACACTGTTGAGCCCTCGGGAATATCCGCTTCCAACATAACGTTTCCCCAGGATACAATAGAGCCGGCGTTTAGAGGACGCGAGGCATAAAGACCGGCAGAAGCCATCCGATCCCCAAGTACGTAAGCAGCTGCGCGATTGACCGTGGCGAAATAAATATGACCGTTGTGGGCTGTGAACGAAAGCGCCGACTGTTCCTCCACGTCGGCAACAAGCGAATAATTGGTGTCGCTGCGGAGACGATAAATTTTGCCCTGACTGCCAGCGGCGACGTAAATCCCAGTGCCTTCAAGGTCCGCGGCGAGTGCATGGATGGGGGCATCGGGCGAATTCCAGAAGGTAGAGGCGAATCCAGACGGTTCAATTTTCACAATAGTGCTTTGTCCGCCAAGACCAGCAAGGCTGGTTGTCATGGAAGAAAGAATCTCGCGTACTGCTTCGGTGCGCTGAGTGGTTGATTGTTGTGGTGCAGAAGAAGGCGTTGCCGTTGCTGAGGCTGAGGACATTGCCCGTTCGTCACGCAACCGTTCCAAAACCGAAGATAGACGCGCGCTGTTCACTGCAACGTAAATATTGCCGGTGCGGTCCACCGTCAAAGCGCGGCACTCATCTTCGCTCGCTGCGTAAAGCACAGTAGCACTTCCCGAACGTGGAATGCGCAGGACATAAGCTTTACCTTGAGTGGCGGCAAGAAGTGCGCCATCGCCGTCGAACGCCAACCCCATAACGTTTGTCGCGTGGGTGTCGTAGTATACTTCTCCATTGTTAGGACCACGAATCCGAAAAATCTTTCCATGGGGTCCCGTGGCCACATAAAGAACACCGTCGCGGTCAAAGATCATATCCCACACATGCTGTTCTTTGGTGTCAAAAAACAGCTCGGGATTTCCGGCTTGCACAACCCTATAGATTTTGCCGCTCGGCGAAGCTCCTACGAGCACGCCGCCTGTAAAGTCTACAGCAAGAGCAGTAACCTCGATTTCATCGAGATCAGCCCAAAGTTGTAGTTTTCCGTCGGGTTCCAAACGCCAAACTTTTCCTTCGTGGCCTGTTCCGATGAAAAGATTTTTATCGTAGCGATCGAGCACAACCTTCCAGGCAATAGCGTCATCAGTCCGCGTTAGGCGCTTTGGCAAGGGACCAATAGTGATTTTGCCTTCGGCTAAGATCTCGGTTCCAGTGGTTTCCCCCCGGTAGAAGTCTTGGAATGAATCATCGCGCAGTACCTTCGTCTCGACCGCCGAAACGCGGTTGCCCTGCAGGATAATCCCCAAAACAACCGCAGATAGAGTCCATAGTGTTTTCGCCATTCGTTTCATATTATTCCTCGCGGCAGCAAACGTGGAATTTGCACAACTACTGTTATGCACCGCCCCACTTACTCGCTGCGGAATTGCCCTATGAGTCATCGGAACATAGCGTGTGGCGCGCAACGTGTAAAATCAACGAAACTCTAAGAGCCATTAAAACGCTCTCAAGAACGATAATGGCTTGCCTTTCTGAAATGACAGCATTAGACAATGGTCACGTAGGGCAGAAAGGAGAACAATCATGCATGGTAACAAGGTTCTTGTTGCACTGCTGCTCACGACGCGTATTGCGGTAGGTCACGCTGACCCAATTCTCATTGTTCGTACCGATATCCCTTCAACTGCATCGCGCGTGTATGTTCCTTTGCGTCTCACCGTGGCAAACGAGAATGAGGTCTACCCGAGCAGCCAGCAGGTGGAAAGCACGCCAGTCGGTAGCGAGGAAGACAAGGCGCTGAAAATTAAAAACTTTTCGCAGAAATTTTGCGTAGGGCGTGGCGGGAAGGACCGGTACGTGCTTTATGCGCGGGAGGAAACGGAACTCCCGTGGCTAGGAAGCCGCCAACGAAAGCTGTACTACGTGGAGGGCTGGCGAATACCAGAAAGGCTTTCCCAAAGCGAGAAACTTTTCGCTGGGCTTATTGCCCAGGACAGCGATACCCGAATAGTTGTTCCTCGCAGCCCTTCGAAAGGGAGTAAGCTTCCGCCCTACCATCTCGTGCTGACTATCAACCTCTCGCGTTCCGGCGGGGAGAGTAACCAGCCGCGCGCAACAGCTGGCTTGGTTTCTACTCTTCGCGTAAATGGGAGCACCGTGGTCGGAGAATCGAATGTGAACATCGGTATTAACTTGCTTAGCGATAAAGCTGGAGAGGAGACAACGTGGAATGCTCTTGTCAGCAGTCCATACGTGGAACAACCGTCGAGTCCGGTCGTACCGCTCAACACCAACATCGAATCAGGTGGAATGTTGCTGGCAATGGAAGCGCTCGCGACGGATTTTTCGGGAACAACAATCGCGATCCTGCGGAGCGCGAAATTGGAACCACCTGCAGAGATAACCGAATTGCCCGATTTTGCGCGTGTTGACCTCCTGCGCCGGGTCACGGTCACGCGCGACAAACTGCTAAGCGCCGCGCAAGAATTACCGGGGATCGTCTTCGTTTTAGCCCAGTCTATGGGGCCACGTTCTCCTTACACTTACTACCCTGCTGCTGGCTCACTGTCCATGGACGAGCAAACGGTGGTGGATCGCTTGTGCGAGAGCGAAAGCCAGCCGCCACTTGTGTGCTTTGTGACGAAGCAGGTTGCCTCGAACATCTTGTTTGAGAAGTACGTTGACAAGCAGCCTTCGTTTTATCTGCTAAGCGATTCGTCCGATGCTTCTGCCGTCGTGGTCACGACGGTTTCAGGAGTGGGTTATTCTTGCTATATGACGACGCCTGCGAGCTCATCGCCAATTACCTATCTTTCGCGGAAGTTGGGAATGTCAGGAAACGAAGTGGCTGTGCTGGCGTTTGACCGCCAAGGCAAATTGGTGTTTAAGCGGACAACGCGGTCGGATGCTTTATCCGATATTCTTTACGATGCACGTCGGGCATTAACAAAATAATTTATTCATAGTACTGGCTCTCTCGGGGCGATGTTCCCCAACGGTCCATTGTCCCAACTTCTCTCTGACTATCCGCTTGCGAAACATACCACCGCGACCGAGCTTCTTCTAAACCGCGAGAAGAAAGGAATCAATGATGCCAGGCGGAAAACGTTGGCAAGCCAAGGTGTTTTGGCATCTTGCCGCAGCGGCGGCTGCTATATGTGCGACAGCTGGAGCAACTACCACCACGCTGCTTTTAAGTAACCTTACCGATGATACGGGCGCTGCGCTTTTGCCCAAACGAACAAAAGTTGTTTCTGTGGAGCAATCCACGAGCGGAGTACTCATAACGCTTTCCAAAGAGGCGGTTGACCGCCCTTGGCGCCCCCGGGACGTTATGAACTTAGTAGCTAATTTGAGGGCTGAGTTGAGCGCTCCTGCAACTTCCAGCGTTGTGGTACGCGTTGGAACGAGGCAGCTGGACGAGTACGTGCCGCCATATTACCGCGAGGTAAGGCGACCACGCAGTGGCCCGTCGCCACTAGCCAAGGCTGCGGCAGCACCTCTTCGCCAAGAATCGCAGCCTGCCGGAGTCCCGAATTTCACGTGCGGTCTTGCGGGCAAACACATCGTTGTTTGGCCAAGCCACGGCTTGTATTTCGATAAAGAATCAGGACGATGGCAGTGGCAACGGCCAAGAATGTTTACGACGGTTGAAGACCGCCTTACCATGTCGGTGGTGAACGATTATCTCATCCCGATGTTGGAGCGTGCTGGGGCAACCGTGATCTCATGCCGAGAACGCGACTATCAAACACATGAGGTAATAGTGGACGACGGAGATGGTCACGATGGTCCTATGGGAAGGTTTAAATGCGCTGGTTTCGTTCGCAGCCGTAGAAGTGGTTTTGCCAACGGGAAAGCTCCGTATCCGGAGAACGTCAATCCCCACACGTTAGGTACCACACATGAGTGGAGTGGTGGAAAAGGCGAAGCATTTGCCCGCTGGATACCTAAGATCCCAGACTCGGGTGACTATGCGGTGTACGTCAGTTACGCGGCCGAGCTTTCACGTTCATCGAGAGCGCGTTATCGAGTGAAATACGACGGTGGAACGAAGGACATCTTCGTCAATCAGCAGATGGGGGGAAATATGTGGGTTTATCTGGGAACGTTTCACTTTGTGGCAGGACAGAACGAGGAAAAAGGGAGCGTTGAGCTCGTCGCGAGCGAAGGAGAGGCAGGAACGCTCAGTGCTGATGCGGTGAAATTTGGTGGCGGTATGGGCAGCGTTGTGCGGGAAGGAAAACCAAGCGGCTACCCGCGCTACCTTGAAGCGGCTAAGTATTGGCTGCAGTATTGCGGCGTAGATTCAGCACTAGTTTACGCTTTCGGCAAGCATGCCGGGAACGATTATACGGAAGATTACATCAGTCGCCCTGAGTACGTGAATTACCTCGTGGGGGCGCCTTGCGGTCCGAACCAAAACCGCTCCGCGGAAGGCAAACACGTTCCTGTTGATGTGGCATTGGCGCTTCACACCGACGCATCAATTTCGACGGGGACGGTTGGCACCTTGGCTATTTACCGTCTTGCTGATGAGACCAAATCCGAATTTTTCCCTGATGGCCGCGACCGCATGCTATGCCGCGATTTGGCAGACTTGGTTCAGACCCAGTTAGTCGAGGATCTGCGAGCGCAATTCTGCAGTACGTGGAATAGGCGAGAATTGGCTGACCGCGATTATGCTGAAGCGCGGCGACCTAACGTGCCATGCGTTCTAATCGAAGCACTTTCGCACCAAAATTACGATGATATCAAATTTGCGCTGGATCCTCAATTTCGCAAGGCGTGGGCCCGCGCGCTGTATAAAGGCATCCTGCGTTTTATAGCCACTGAGTACGGCTACGAGCCCAAAATTGCTCCACTACCACCTCGCCTTCTTGGCGCACGCGTAGACAATGGGCAGGTACAACTCGAGTGGGAAGCCATGAGCGACCCGCTTGAGCCATCTGCAGTCCCAGAAGGATACGTCATTTACCGACGGGTGGCTGACAGCGGGTTTGACGCAGGAACCTACGTGGGAAACAAAACCGTCGCGTCATTGCCTCTCGCATCGGCTGATCCATCAGCAGTGGAAACTTTCTGTGTAGCAGCGGTTAACCCAGGAGGGATTTCCGAACCATCAGATGCATTTAGCGTGTGTGCAGGTCGCGGCAAACGTGCACTAGTCGTGCACAATTTTGACCGCCTGGGCCCACCCGCACTTGTGGCATCCCAAGGGCAGGCCCCAAACTCCCTCGGTGGCAACAGCTGGGAAGGTGTCGCGAGAAGCTATGACCGTGGTGTTGCCGATGGCTGGAATTCCCCACTTGTTGGTGATCAGTTTGATTTCGACCGGTCTCACGCTTGGGTAGGCGACGATTCGCCTTATACGAATGACCATCCAGGCCATGGCGCTTCTTACGGCGATTTAGAAACGCGCGTGGAATTTGGCCGGGCGAAGGATTTAGCGTATCGCCACGCTACTGCCTTAGCTGAGCTTGGCTACGGTGTGGATACAATCAGCGCGGTGGCGTGTGGACAGCTTAGTCCAGAGACAGTCGCACAACGTTATGCAGTCGTTGATTTCTTGCATGGTGAGCAGAGAGCAACGCTTCCACCGCCTTCCCATGAGCCGGGAAGAGCCGCTGCCGATCGCATGACCGTCCGCTACGAAGTGTGGACGAAAAGCTTGCGCGATTGGACCAAGGCACTGACGAAACACAACCTAAGCATCGTAGTAACGGGAGCCTATGCGATAACTGATGCCGTGCTCGGGGCAAACGCTTCGGCCGAGAGCCGGGCATTCGTGAAAGATGTGTTGCGGTGCAAGTGGACCAGTGAGAAAGCGTCCGTGACTAACAACATTCGCACCACGCGCGATGCCTATGAGGCTCATCTAAGCGCCGGGCTTGGGGAAGACAGTGTGTACGCAGTGGAGTCACCAGGCGGAGTCGCCCCCGCACATAAGAGCGGTAACACTCTTTTCCGCTACAGCGATAGCGGGGTGGGAGCAGCAGTCGTGGACCGCATTGGAAATGCACGGATAGCCGTTGCGGCGTTTCCGCTGGAATGTGTGACGACCTCAGAGGGGCGCCGAGAAGTTCTTAGAGAGCTTCTCAAGGACTAACAAAATCGGGTACAGCAGCGAAAGGGGCGATGGCAGTCTATGTGCCACCGCCCTCACTCACTGCGCGCACGTTTGTCACGAAGCAAGGTAGCGTGCCATTACCTCAAAAGCTTCGTGGCCGTCTTCCTCGCGCGTAATTTCAAGCACATCCTCCAGCTTTTCCAGCTGGCGGATCATTTGGTCTAGTCGTTCATCTTCATCAACGAGCAGAAGGATTACACTACGTTGGCCATCCTCGATGGGAAGGCAAAGAATGGCTTCGACGTTGAATGCACGGCGGGCGAAGAGTCCACACACGTGGGACATGACGCCCGGGTGATTGCGAACGACGAGGCGAAGCACCGGCCGGTGGGTATCGCGGATAATCTCTTCATTAGGGGCAATGGGTTCATGCATTCTGGGTGACATGGTAGTTTCCTCCAATCATCTGAATGTTGGGAGCACCAGGCGGCACCATGGGGAGAACATTCACGGTCTGAGGAATGGGAACGTTAACGAGCACAGGGCCTGGTTCGTGGAGTGCTCGTGCAAGGGTGTCGAGCGGCGAGAGCGAATCTTCGAGATTATAAGCGTTCCATCCAAAACCTCGTGCGATGGTTATGAAATCGGGCTGATGTTCAAATCGCGACGCGTGGAATCTGGCCCCGTAGAACAATTCTTGCTGCTGGCGAACAAGCCCAAGATGGGCATTGTTCATGAGGATGACTTTTACGTTCACGCCAAGCTCAGCTGCGGTTGCCATTTCTTGGATGTTCATCTGCAAGCTACCGTCGCCACTGAAGCACACGACGGTTTTCTGCGGGTTCGCCAACGCAGCTCCAATAGCAGCTGGCAAGCCGAAACCCATGGTCCCCAGACCGCCGGAGGTCAAGAACTGCCGCGGGAAACTAAACGGGAAAGCCTGCGCCACCCACATCTGGTGTTGTCCAACATCCGTGACCACGATCGGAGCTTCATCAAGGAGGTTGGCCGTCTGCACAATGCAGCCGTAGGGCTGACATGGGTCATCGATATCGGGCATGGCCAGTGGGAACTCACTGCGGAGATTTTCCACACGTTCACGCCAGCCCGGCCTATCCTGCTTGTCGATTAGAGACAATAGCTCCCTGAGGAAGTCCTGGAGGTCCGCTTGCAAGGCCACGACAGGTTGCTTAATTTTCCCCAGTTCGCTCCGGTCAAGATCCACATGGATAATGGCTGCATTCGGACAGAACGAATCAGCTTTGCCAGTCGCGCGGTCATCAAAACGCATGCCCAGCGCAATAACGAGGTCGGCTTCATTAATAATGATATTCGTGCACGGTGCGCCATGCATGCCCATCATTCCAAGCATTCGAGGATGAGTGCTTGGGATTGCGCCCAGGCCTAACAGGGTGGATGCGACGGGCGCCTCAATCTTATCCGCTAATTTAATAATCATTTCGCCGGCCTCTGTCGCAACTGCCCCAGCACCGATCAATATGACAGGTTTGCGGGCACTAGCCACAAGTCGAGCAGCAGCCAGGAGTGTTTCTCGGTCAGGTGGTGGCGGCGTGGTCACTGGACAGGGATCAGGCCATTTATCAAATTCCACAATTTCATTTTGCACGTCCTTCGGTACATCCACAACCACAGGGCCCGGACGCCCGCTGGCAGCAATGCGAAATGCGTCGGGGATCACTTCGAGCAACTCGGCGGCGGAGCGCACCAGATAATTGTGCTTGGTGATGGGAATGGTCAGTCCATAGGTGTCGATTTCCTGAAAGGCGTCGGTCCCAATCATGGCTCGTGGCACTTGCCCAGTTATGGCCACGATGGGGATCGAATCCAATTTGGCATCAGCGATGGCGGTGAGCAAATTCGTGGCTCCTGGGCCTGAAGTTGCTAAGCACGCAGCCGTGCGCCCAGTCGAGCGTGCGATGCCTTGAGCAATGAAACCGCCTCCCTGTTCATGGCGGGCTAGGATATGACGTATGCTGCTGGCGCGCAACGCGTCATAAAGTGGCAGATTAGCACCTCCCGGAATTCCCGGGATCATGGCAATGCCATGCCGCTCTAGCAATTTGGTAATAATTTGTGCACCGGTGGCTTTCATCCAAATTTCTCCTTCTTGTACTGCCGAATACTTGCCACCGGCCGGAGCAAGGGGAGGACGGGAAAAACTCGAAGCCCCCGCCGACCCTTGCGCCGGCGGGGGCTGGAAAACTTACCGTTACTTCACGGCAACCCCGCTACGGCGCAAGGCCGCATACAGCGACTACTACGACAACTAGGTTCATCAGGCGCTGTATGGTTTTAGCGGGTTGCATTCTGGCGAACAATACTCTCGCCAGAAAAAATTATGCAAAATTTTTTGGTTTTGCGTGAGGCAGCGTCTCAAACACCCAAGACGGAGCGATAAACGTGAATGGTCCCTTCGATCATGGCCTCGGCACTAAATTCGTGCAGCACTTTATGGCGCGCAGCCTCAGCAAGTGCGGTTCGCAAACGCGGTTCGCGAAGAATTCGGGCCAAAGCGTTCGCAAGCTCGGCGGGCTGGCGCGGTCTTACGAGAAGACCCGTAACCTCATGTTCAACCGCTTCGGGGATCCCTCCCGTGCGCGTGGCGACGACGGGCACGCCTGCTGACATGGAATCAAGGATCGAAGTACACAATCCCTCTAAGTGTGAGGAAAGCACGAAGACGTCAGCCGCCCGGTACAGTGAGCTCAAATCAGCAATATACCCCAACATGATAACTCGGTCAGCTAGTTGAAGATCAGCAATCGCCCGCCTCAGCTGACTCTCGAGCTCGCCCGACCCCGCCACGAGAATTTTCCATGGAGTTGGCACCAACTCGCGCAGGATGGCTGCAGCGCGGAGCAGCGTGAGATGATCTTTGTGGTCTACAAGGGCAGCAACATTTAGAATGAGCGCTTCTCCCGGGCGGATGCCCCATCGTGCCGCTGCTCCCTCGTCACGAGGCCCCTCGCGGTAAGGATAGCGCGAAAGATCAACGCCACTGTGGACGATGTGGATGCGTTCCGGCGGAACGCCACCGGCAGCGAGAACATCGCCTACGCCTCGCGAAATGGCGATGAAAGTGACTCGAGATGAAAGATATTTGCGTCGTGAGAGAACGTTCTGGCTTATGGGGAAATCTACCCGCCGCGTGACAACAACGGGGAGGCCCAGAATGTTTCCAGCAAGCCATGCCAAAGTATGGGCATGGGATGTGTGAGCGTGGAGGAGCGCCACCCGGTACTGGCGAGTAAGCCTCACGAGGCGCGCAACTGCCAATAGATCTAATTCGCCAGTGGCAGGCAGGGCCAGAGCAAGCCCCTTCTGCTGACGGTCGGCAAACAATGCGCTGGAGGGAGGACAAGCCACCAGACAGGGCCAGCCGCGCTCCAACATCCCATCTGTGAGCAGCTGGACCTGCCGTTCGCCTCCACGCCACCCAGTCTCGGTGGAGATGTGCAAAATGCATGACTTAGGCGGGTTCATGCGTAACTCCACGCGTCCGTATGAGCAGGCGATGCGCTGCGTCTACGACATCGGTAGGGGCAATGTCGAGCATGCACCGATGATCGAGTGGACACTCGCGAAGAAAGCACGGTGCACAAGGCGGACTGCGCCTCACGACGATAGAACGAGCCGACCACGGATGGGTAACGTTCCAATCCATAGGCCCAAATATTGCAACCGTGGGCGTTCCCACAGCTGCCGCCATGTGCGTGACACCCGTGTCATTGCCAATAAAAAGCGCTAATCGCTCAAGAAGTGCTGCAAGTTTTGGCAGGTCAAGGCGTGCTCCGAGATCGTAGGCGGTACAACGCAAGTGGCGCTGTAGTTCGCCGCTCAGTTCTTTTTCACTAGGACCTGCCGTAATTACGACGGCAGCCTTCAGCTCGGAGGCTAAGATGTTAGCAGCTGTGGCCAGACGATCGAGAGGCCAGCGCTTTGCGCCACCGTACGCTGCACCTGGATGAATTCCGATAAGAGGTTGTTCGTCAACAATCCTCAAACTGCGAAGCAATTCAGCAACCAAGGTACGCTCGTACTCGCGCACCGGCAGAACAAGCGGAGGAAGTGCGCGTTCGCGATCCACCTTGGGCACACTCGGAGGGTTTTGCCTCAAACCGGCAACAGCATGCCCAGCAAGCCTGAGATAGTACTCGACCATGTGGCGAGGCGACGCTGCCCCTTTCACGGGCCGAATGCTTTTTCTGGTGAGAGGTTGCGGCGTGGGTGTCTGCCATTCGCGACGGCGAAAGACTAACGGATCTGTTAAAAGCCACGCCCGTGCCATGCGATTGTAACCAAAACGCCTTGGGACGCCCAGCCGCCAGGCCAGCCATGCGGCTCGAAACGAGTTGGGGAAAAGTATAGCCGCATCAAAATGTTGTTGGCGCAAGTGATGTTGTAAGGTGGCTGGGAGGTTCCGATCGTCAGCTACGACGAGCTCGTCCACCAGAGGGTGGTGCTGCCAGATCCCGGCAGTGCTTGTGCGCGATAGGACAGTGATCTTCGCCATAGGAAGAGCTTCGCGAAGGAATGCAACTGCCGGAGTTGCCATCACGCAATCACCTATCCAGTTGGGGGCTTTCACCAGCAGCTTCATTCGTGCGTGCCCTGTTTTTGGCGCTCTAACCGCTCCCACAACTTGGCGTATTTTAGAAACACACTGAATGCAGCCAGCATGCATACAATGAGCCCCGGTTTGCCATCGAGAAATCCGAAACGCAAAACGTACTGGCGAAAGAACCTCCAGCAAGGGCGGAGGAAAAGGTGGATGAACGTAACATTGCGGGTTGTTTTAGCGCGATCGCCAGCTGCCCATGTTGTGTAGCGATCAAATTTGCGCATATATTGGTCGAAACTAGTGAAGGTATTATGATAAAGCTTAGCGTGAAGCACTCGGACGGGACCATCCACGACGACATCGGCGTGAACTTCACGATCGAGATAGCGGCCCTTGTCACGAAGAAATACGCGCAGCACGTGATCGTCTTGCCAGCCGCTAAAGCGAATGGGGCGACCCATGAAATGGTTGGCGCGGTAAACGCGCAGTCCGACAACGTCGCCGGGATCCTCTAAAAATGTTAATATTTCGTCGCGAAGGGCAGGCGTCACCCGCTCGTCCGCATCGAGGATCATCACCCATGGATGTGCGGCTTGGGGTATCGCCCAATTCTTTTGGGTGGCTGAATTGACGTACTCGTGCTGAATGACGCGAGCACCCATCTGGCGAGCTAACTGTGGTGTCGCATCTGTGCTGAAAGAATCCACCACGAGTATTTCATCCGCCCATCGCACCGATTCGATAGCGGCACGAATGTTCTTTTCCTCGTTAAAGGTTGGTATGATAACGCTGAGCTTTTGTCGCATAGGCGATCGTCACAGGGCCAATTTGTGCTAGAAGCCTCTCCCCCGATCCCAAATTTTCAGGCAAAGGGTTCACTGCTCTAGCGGCGAAGCCCCTCTTTGCCTGCGGGGGATCCCTGAAGCTTCGACCCATCGCTGACCATCAAGATTGGTCTACAAACCCAACCGTTTACGATAAATGGCTGGGTAATCAGGATCGTCGGGGCGCAGCGGTTCAGGCTGCCCCTTCTCGCTCTTCTGTGTTTGCTGAGGGGACTCTTGGCGAACAGATTCTTCCTCAACAAACTTCAGATTCATGGCGATGTCGATGGGTTCGTTAGCCCTCGGTTCGGATGCTCTTACCGGCTCGGACGCCTTAGGAGCCTGCCCCAATGACGACGAGGTCGGTGTGGGAGCTGGTTTCGGTTCAACAGGTACAGCAGTGGGCGAGACGGGCTTGTTCCGCGCTGGCGAGGACGGGGAGGAGAAAAAACCTGCGCTGTTACGCGCCGATGTGCTGGAGGTCTCGCCGAGTTCTCGTTCGATGCCTGTGGCAATGATGGTCACACGCACCTCGTCCTTCATCTCTTCGTCGAGCACCATTCCAAAAATGATATTTGCCTCTGGATGCGCCTCTTTCTGGATGATTTCGCAGGCGTCGGCAACTTCGCGCAATTGCAAATCGGTTCCGCCCTTGAAACAGATAAGCACTCCGGATGCGCCCTTGAGATCAAGTCCCTTGAGGAGTTTATTGTCGCGCGCTTTTTCGACAGCTTCGAGAGCCCGCTTGTCACCGCGACCGATTCCAAAGCCGATGACCGCGCCGCCTTTCTGCTGCATGATGGTTTTGATGTCGGAGAACTCCACATTGATTTCGCCAGGCAAGCTGATGAGCTCAGCGACACTGGTGACGGCTGTAGTAAGAACTTCGTTTGCCCGTTGGAAAGCTTCTTTGACGGGCATTTTTTCATCAAGCATGAGGAGGCGCTGATTATGCACCACCGTGCAAGCGTCCACGCATTCCCGGAGCTCCCGTAACCCTTGTTCGGCGTTTCGGGCCCGGACTTTGCCTTCGAACTCGAACGGATAGACGACAACAGCGATTGTGAGAATACCGAGATCACGCGCAAGCTGGGCCACGACGGGGGCAGCGCCTGTGCCGGTGCCGCCTCCCAGGCCAGCGGTAATAAAAATCATATCAGCGCCTTCGATAATTTTACGGATCTCTTCGGCGGCGTCCTCGGCAGCTTTCCGACCGATGTCGGGGTTGGAGCCAGCACCGCGGCCACCGGTCAGCTCGCGACCGATTTGGATCTTGTTGGGGCAAATTGAGCGACCGAGGGCCTGAACGTCCGTGTTCATGACGTAGAAATCCACCCCCTTGAGCCCCGAAGCAATGAGTTCATCTACAGCGTTGGAACCGGCCCCACCAATTCCGATCACTTTAATCTGAGCCCCGATTCGATGATCTCTCTCGAACTGAATTTCCATAATTTATGTGCCCCTTTATGGTCTCATTACGGCGTGCAGTACGCTTATGGATCTCTAACCGATCCCCACGAGAAGCGTAGATTCAATGGATGATTCCATTGGCCGTTGCAAGTGCAATTGCATTCAAACGCTTCAGCAATGAACAGCGCTGGCGACGCAAACTTCACCAATTATTTGATATCTTCCCAGGGGAAAGCTCGCTCGCCGGGCATTGCTCCCCATTGCCAAGTACTCAGAATTCGCCACTCGCGCGCCAACTGCTCCCAATAGGCGTGCCCGCCTCGCAATGTTTGATGCCAAAAAAGGGGGCCGTCCACTGTGACCACGGCCCCGCGAAAGCAAATCATGAGATGAAAATTAAGGATAGTGAACATGGCAATGATACCCAAAGGCACAACTTGCGACCTTGTGAGTTGTCGGATCCACCGGATGAGCCATGCAGCTCCAAAGGCAAAGAGTGGGATGAATTCCACGTAACCCCGCATTCCAAAGGCGGCGCCAAGCCAGTAGACCTCCCAGTTGCCGTAAATCCATGCCATGCCCAAGATTACCGCCAACGCTGGGAGATACCTGCGCGGGTGGCTCCGAGCCATGCCAATGAGCCCCACTAACGCAAGCAGTAGCCAGGGATGCCAAAAAAATAAGCCGTGCCGACGCCCGAACAGAACCTGCCAAAAATGGGGCGCGAAGAAGGTGGCGCCGTACCCGTAAGGATTCGGAAAAAAGCTCCCGTAAAGGTATCGCCAGGCAAACAATTGTGGAAGAAACGAAAGTACAGCTGATGCACAACTGAGGAGAAGCTCTGTCAACCGCTGATGCAACGGAATGCTTTCGTATCGGCTCATTGGCGTGAGGAACAAAAACACAAGTGGGAGATTAGCGGGCCTAACGAGGAGAGTTAAGCCGATGGCAATTCCCGCCAGAATTGCATACACGCGGCGGCGCAAAGGAGTCGCTTCCGAGTCCCATTGAAAAATGCTCCACACAGCAAAGGCAACACAAGCAAGACCGGTCAGATGCGACATTCCGGGCTGATAAACGAAATAAAAGAGGGCAGGTCCAGCGAACAAACACGAGTAGGTAGCTATATGCGCGACTGGGGAGGAAAAAACTCGTTGCAGCATCTGAGACGTGAGCCACAGCCCCAGAACCCCCCAGCAGAGGTTTCCGAAAAGGTACGCTAGAACATACCAGGAGCTGAAGGGAGAAGGTGCTACCGGTATGATGCCGCCAAATACCAACATTTTGGCCAAGACATGAAATGCTAGGAGGAATGGCAGAGCTGCCAGCCCAGTGCCTATTGGATAGATGTTGGGCGGCCGGGCGGGATTTTCCCTGAGCCATTGAGCGATCGGCGGCCCAGCCAGATAATCTTGGAAGAGCATTACCAAGTGTTGATAGTCATTGCAGAAATTAATATCGTTATCAAAAAATAATGAACGCGCATAAGCAAAATATGCGAGGTCGTCAAATCCCGTGAGGTATGGAATGCGGGGTATTTCGCGTCGGTAGGTGAATTGGGCATAATTGAACGCGGCAAAACTACCCAGGACCACTAGATAGCAACCAAGCCACCGCCAACGCGAGATACGCCAGAGCTTCTCAAGAAATGTTCTACGGTATCCTTGCATTAACATAGGGCACCATGCAGCGACTAAGAACCGCGTGCAAGCAGATCACTGACGATATGCCTGGCTTGGGGATAGTAAAGAATAGAAGCTTGGGCATTTTTTAGTGAGTCCGGTAGGCCTTAATAAAGAGACCTCTTGATTTTTACGGTGCGCCAGGATGCTCACTGTGAAATAGTCGCGCTGAAAGGCACGAAAAGCTTATGAAGTTACGATGCTCATTTTGTGGAAAATCTCAACACGAGGTGAAGACACTATTCCGCGGACTACCCACGAAGGATACACTGGCGGGGGTGTTCATTTGCGACGACTGCGTCATGCAATGCAGCGAGCGGCTGAGGCAGGAAGAGTTGTTGAGAGCAGAAGAGGCTGCCCTGCAAAGCGTAAAACGTCTTCCCTCCCCCCGCGAGATCAAGCAGATTTTGGATCAGTATGTAATCTCGCAGGAACGCACTAAGAAAATTCTCAGTGTGGCCGTCCATAACCACTATAAGCGCATACTCTTCAACTATACGGCAGAAGATGTTGAGATTGAGAAATCGAACATCCTGCTTATAGGACCTACCGGCAGCGGGAAGACACTTTTGGCGCAAACGTTGGCAAAGATTCTCGACGTACCTTTCGCGATCGCTGATGCGACTACACTAACGCAGGCTGGCTATGTGGGAGAAGATGTGGAAAATATTCTGCTGAAGCTCTGGCAGAATGCTGGCCAAGACAAAGAGCGCACACAACGCTGACTGTCTCTTATACACATCT
>JANZZJ010000250.1 GCA_026419455.1 Candidatus Sumerlaeaceae bacterium
CTTTGCCGCACTCGCCGTGAACGCTTGGGAGCTACTTCTCAAGGCTAAGTGGCTCGTAGAGCATCAAAACGATGTTTCATGCCTTTATGTCCGCCTAGCACCCCGACATACCGACAAACCATCACGAAGACCGCGGATCAAGAAATCCCGATCGGGCAATCCGATGACGCACGGCGCGGATTATTTGGCAAAAAGGCTCCTCGAGCGCGGAATCCTGGATCAAGCGGCCGCCAAAAACCTTGAGGCTCTGATCGAACTGCGCGACTCTGTGCTTCACTTCTACAACCCATCGCCACTGTTCGCCAAGCGGTTGCAAGAACTCGGCGCAGCATCTGTAAAGAATTTCACGTCTGCGATTGCAGACTGGTTTTCACGTGACCTGGGCGAGTTCAAGTTTTTCCTGATGCCTTTGTCGTTTGTTGAACTTCCAGACACCACCGAAGCCGTAGTGCTCAATCCACACGAAAAGAGATTTCTCTCATTTCTGAACGACCTTGAGCCGAAGACGAGCGACCCCGCATCCCGGTATGCTGTGACGGTGAATGTCGAGCTTCGATTTACCAAGTCGAAAGCGAAAGACGCACTGCCTGTGCAGGTTACTGACGATCCAAACGCGCCTGCTGTTCGGCTAACGGATGAGCAGATTCACGAGCGGTATCCATGGAACTATAGCAGGCTCACGGAGGCGTGCAGAAAACGATACGAAGGATTCAAGGTAAACCGCGAATACCATGCTCGTCGCATGGCGCTGCTTAACGACAAGCGGTATGGTTATCTCCGCGAGCTCGATCCTGGCAACCCTAAAAGCGCCAAGAAGCCGTTCTTCAGTCCGAATATCCTCAAGGAATTTGACAAGCATTATACCCGAAAGTCATGAGGCCACACACGACAACGGTTGACGAGCGTAGCCTTCCTACGTTGGACGACGTGGTGTTTGACGTGTTGGGGTTGACGCAGGGCGAGCGGGAGGCGGTCTATGAGGCCGTCATCACCCTCGTCCGCACCTGCCTCGAAAAAGCTAAAAGCGTGTGACAGCATGCAGCGCGAAGAGATCAAGGAATTGCATTACATCACGCCGATTTGCAATGTGGCGTCCATCTTGCAGCACGGATTGCTGTCGCATAACCGTGCGAAGAAAGTGCTCCATCGGTCGGTAGCGATGCCGGAAATTCAGGAAAAACGCGCCCGAAAAATCGTTCCCGGCGCGAAGCCGTTGCATGATTACGTGAACCTCTATTTCCATGCGCGCAACCCGATGCTTTACAAGCGGCAGGCAGAACATCAGGCGCTGTGCGTGCTGCGGATCAGCCCCGCAGTGCTTGACTTGCCTCGCGTCGTCATCACGGATGGGAACGCGGCAAGCAATTACACGAGGTTTCGGACGGTCGCGGAAGGGTTGCAGCATCTGAACCGCGACGACGTGTTCGCGGAGTGGTGGACTGACACCAATGCAATCGAGGCGTTCCGGAAAAAATCGGCCAAATGTGCTGAAGTGCTCGTGCCTGACAGTATCCCGCCACGATACATCATCGGTGCGTATGTGGCGTGCGAAACAGCACGCGCGGAGCTTGCTCGCTGCGGATTCAAATTGCCGATTCGTATTGACGAACAGTTCTCCTTTCTGGTATAGTAGCGCGGGGTGGTTATGATTAAAGTCCTCATTGGTAACCTATTTGACTCGCAGGCACAGACACTGGTCAACACATTGAACTGTGTCGGGGTGATGGGCAAGGGTGTGGCCCTTGAGTGCAAGAAGCGTTTCCCGGACATGTACAAGGATTACCTCCTGCGCTGCGCGCGCGGCGAAGTGCAGTTAGGCCGCCCCTATCTTTACCAGCGCACCGTTCTACCGTGGATCCTTAATTTTCCCACCAAGCATCACTGGCGCCAGGTGGCCAATCTGAAGGCGATCGAGCAAGGGTTGGAGTATTTGCGGCAGCACATACGGCAATGGGGCATCACGTCATTGGCCGTGCCCCCACTCGGCTGCGGTGAAGGTCAATTAGAATGGCGCATCGTTGGCCCTACGCTGTATCGTCACCTCGCCACGCTTGCGATTCCCGTGGAGCTTTACGCGCCGTACGGCACGCCACATGAAGAACTCCAAGCCAGTTTCTTGGGAGCCTCGGGCCGCCCAGGCGACCTGCCGGTGACCATGCCGGAACCGCGCTGGATCCGCCCAGCCTGGGTCGCCTTAGTCGAGATTTTGCAGCGCATTGAGGCGCAGCCGTATCACTGGCCGGTGGGGCGCACCACATTTCAGAAAATCGCTTTCGTTGCCACCCAAGAAGGATTGCAAACGGGACTTCACTTCACGAAAGGCAGCTATGGCCCCTTTAGCCCGGAGATGAAGCGGATGATCGGATGCTTGCAGAATCACGGATTAATTCAGGAGGAGCATGTGGGCAAGATGATACAGGTGCGTGTGGGGCCAACCTATGCCGACGCGCGCACGGCGTACGCCACCGCACTGCAAGAATGCGAGCCGCTGATCGCCGGCGTTACCGATTTATTCATGCGCTTGGACAGCCGCCGGGCGGAGGTGGTCGCAACGGTACTGTTCGCCGCACGCGAGCTGCGTGAGCGTCGCGCGGCCCGCCCATCCGAAATGGATGTGTTCACCGCGGTCAACGAATGGAAGCAAAAGCGCCGCCCCCCTCTCCGGGAAGCTGAGGTTGCATTAGCGATCCGCCACCTAGCCGCCCTCGGGTGGCTTGACGTGGCGCCGAGCACGGCGCTTCCCGTGCCAGAAGGCGACCTCGCCGCGTAGGACGGGCTGTCCGTGTGGTTGCTGTGATCGTAGGAGCGCAGAGGAACCACCACGGTGAATTGCCAAGCGACGACAGCCAGTGCGCGCGATGAACGTGGCGTGATGCCCCTCGCCCGCGCCCGCCTTTGGTGTCTCCTTTGGCGCGGAAATACTGGGCGTCTGCTGGCATTCAACGCGGTGCATGATTATTCCAATGGGGGCTGGCGAACAGGATTGTGTGCAACAATGTGCAACGCTAACTAGCTTGAACAGCCATGAACACCAATCAGAATAAGGCTTCGGTTTATCAAACACCCATGCCAAATGCGCAACGAACTGATTCGCCTCTGGATTGGGCAAAGCCGCATCTGGTACTGGCGGGCACACATTGTTACTGCGACAACGCCCCGCCGGACAAGCCGGATGATGAGCGACGGCATATCGAGCCGTGGCTTTCGGCGCTGTTCCAAGCCGAGCATCTCAACCTCCTCGTGGGAAGTGGCTTCACCAATGGCCTTGCCCACATAGCGGGTGTGAA
>JANZZJ010000023.1 GCA_026419455.1 Candidatus Sumerlaeaceae bacterium
AGATGTGTATAAGAGACAGCCTTAAAGCCGCTGCTGAGGCGTTCCGCCGAATCATGCTCGAGCAGATGCCCCACTTGCAGCCTGCTTTGGCTACGGCGAGAAAGTAACCACGAGGTCAATGTTAGGCGGCAGGTCGCGCTCTCTGAAGCGCCAACCTGCCGTTTTTTCTTTTAAGCGCGTAAGCGAGAAATCTCTAAAATGGCTGACGGGAGGGGAGCAGCGCCAGATGTGATATTGAGCTGCCGCCGAGGGACGTGCTGTCGGTTTGAGCAAGCGCAGCCCGTTTGGTACAATTCATAATCCAAACGTCAGGCGTTCCGCAAGCTCGGGCGGAAGGCCAGCTTCAACGATCGCCTGCTGTGCCCGGGCTAGATCATAGGTCACGCGACGAATTTCGAGCTGAATTTTTTCGCGATCGTAAATGGCAAAACACGCCTCAGGGTTGCGATCCCGCGGCTGGCCGACACTCCCCACATTCACCAGGTACCGGCAATTCGGTTTGAGATCAACCACTGGTGATGTAGGACAGCTCAGGTTTCCATCGCAATTCTCGACAATGAAGGGGGTGTGGGAGTGGCCGATGAAACAGACCTTTTGTCCGAAGCTGCGAAAACTTTGGCGGGCGTCGCCTAACGTGATTACATAATTCCATGCTTCCGGTGCGCGTGGAGAGGCATGAACGAAGAGCATGTCGGCCACTTCCAGCGACAGAGGAAGATTGCGCAGAAACTCTTCATTTTCCGGCTTAAGGACCTGACGGGTCCATTGGATAGAGCGTTTCGCAATGTCGTTGAAATAAGTGATGTCTATGAGGGCCAGCGCGGCATAATCGTGATTTCCTGCAATAGTGGGAATGGAACGCTCACGCAGGAGCTCCACGCACTCGTTGGGATTACCCCCATAGCCCACCACGTCGCCGCAGCAGACAACGAAATCCACGTTCGAAGCCTCTATTTCCTGTAAAACCCGCTCGAGAGCTGGCAGGTTTCCATGGATATCGGAAAATATGGCTACGCGCCGAGGGTCAAGTCCCTCAATAAGCATAATCTTTCCCAGTCAGTTTCTTTAGCATTTTTGCTGCCTGTCGGCGAATAACAGGACTCTTGTTCTGAAGCGCCGCTTCCCACATTGCGATTTGCTCTTCCACCGAGAGAATTCCTGAGGTCGGGGGCTCAGTTTTAGCCGGCAGCTCGCCTTCTCCGCCTGCAACGGCGGCTTCCAATGCCTCAGCGGCTTTGGGCTCACTTGGGGATACGGCTGCTTCAGCTCTTTCCCAGCCAGAAGACTCGACTTCAGGAGCCTCGGCCTTTTTTTCTGCCGTGGCGGGGACATCGGCTGCCACTGGCTGCTTTGCAGCACGCTGAAGCTCGCGCTGTTTCCGGCGACTCAGTCGCACACTTTTGCTTTCAGCAATCGGTGCCTCGGCCACGGGTTCGCTCGGTTGTCCAACTTCCTCTTGTTGTACAGCACTTGAGGCTGCTTCGACGTCCGTTTGACCAAACGATTGGGTGACAAAATCCCCAGGCACAGGGTGAAGGTCTTCAACGCTGATAGCAGGGGGTGCCGGAGCGGCTGCCTCGGAGTCCAAACCTTCTGCCACCTGCGACCAATCCTCATTCTCATCCATCGCCTTAGCGGATGCGCTCCCTGGGGGCGAAACGTCCGATTCCCGCAGGGGCTCAAGTTCAGGGGGCAACTCGGAGACGCTCGCAAAAATGCTATCCTCAAGCCCAAGTTCTTTTGGCACACGCCCCGCTGGCGTTTCAAACTGGTGTGCATCTGCTAACTTAAAAAGTATCCGCTCAGAACCAACTTCGATGGTATCGCCTTCGTTGAGTTTCTGACTACCCGTCAGAGGCTTACCATTAATGCGAGTACGCCGGAGTGTTCCCAAATCCCGAATCTCGTACTCACTCCCGCGTCGCGCAATAATTGCCTGTTTTTTCGCGAGAAACCAGTCGTCGGAAATCACGATATCGCATTGCGGACTTTTGCCGATGGACGTCTCAGCTTTCGTCAGCGGGTAAGTTTTTCCCCTCATTTTCCCTTCGGTGAAGCACAAAACGCCGATTCTGTCCGCACGCTCAATCACCATCGTCCGCTCGGCAGCGAGTGCTTCCACAAGCACGTCGGATTCGCTCAGATCTTTGTTAACGAACACGATGTGGTGCTTACCGATTGTGATGACATCGCCGTCGAGGATTTCCGTTTTGGTGATCCGTACGTTGTTGACGAACGTCCCGTTGGCGCTGTTGAGGTCCGTGAGGACGTATGTATTCCCCTGCCGCCGGATTCGTGCGTGATTGCGCGACACGCTTAAATTCTCAATAACAATATCATTGTCCTTGGCGCGTCCAATGCTGATGATATCTTTTTCAACAAGGTGACGCTCGACAACGGAGTCGCCTAATTTGACAATAAGTTCCGGCATAAATCCTGCATACGGATCCCAAAAAATGCGCTGCTCATTTGAGCCGTGGCCATACGTTGCGCTAGGCCCCAAGGTGCTGTCAAAAGCTTTTCGCATCTCCGACAATGCTGGGGGTAGCTAGGAGGGCGACACAAAATGCAATTCATTGTACAGTGCGGGATAATCCGCTTTCAAACGATCAAAGCGCCACCCATGGCACGTCAGTAAAATCACTTGTCGCTCCTTGGCAAGATCAACAAGGAAGCGCATCCCTTGCACAAATCGTTCGTCATCCCAGTGCGCGAACGGCTCATCGAGGATGAGAGGCAGTATTCCGGAATGGGAGGTAAGAACCTCGCCTATGGCTAGGCGCAGGATAAAATCAAGCTGGTCCCGCGTTCCCTTACTCAGATACCCAAGTTCTTTTGCTCCCTTGAGCACCTTCTGCGTTTCCTTGTCTCTGATACTTAGGTCAAGATTGCTTTCGACTGCGGGTTGTTCATACTGAGGGAGGAGAACGGTGAGGTACTTTTCGAGTTTCTCTTTGAGCTCCCGCTGCCAGTCTCGCGCTATCTCTTCGTGAAGCGATTTGATGGTTTGGTGGGCTAGTTCGATCGCTCTGTGCGTGCGGCGCAACCGGTCGAGGGTATCCCTCTTTCGAGCAAGTTCCTCCTCAATGGCGGGAACACTTTCTCGATACTTTTCAATGATGCGGCCACATTTTAGAAGGAGCGTTTTTTGCTCTTCTTCCTTTTTTTTGAGCTCCTGCCGCGCCTCCTCGAGCTTCTTTTCCAACTCAAGACGCAAGCCTGCGGGAGATTTCGTTGTAGGGGCCATGGGCGCAACCTGCTGAACCCCCATTTTGGTCAGCTTCTCTTCGAGATGGGATTTCTCTTTTTTGAGCTCTTCCTCTTGCTCTGGGGGGAGGATCTTGTAATTTTCCAACTGAGCGACAAGCTCATGGTAACGTTTGGCGCGTTCGAGAAAACTTCTGTAACTTTGGATGCGGTCCTCCGTCTTCCCCGCTGGGGTGCCAGCCTCATTAAGGATTTGCTCGACCCGTGATTGACATGCGGCGAGAGCATCCCTTTCATCTCTAATTATCTTTTCTCGCCGACACTTCTCTTTGAGCAGTTCGTCGCGCCTATTTCTTACGTCCAAGTATCGCTCGAGAGCACGTTCACACTCCTCCAATTCCTCCAAAGTGGGATGAGGTGGAAAGCTAGCCACGACGCTTTTAGCGATCTCGCACGCTCGCCCGAAATTTTCCTGCCACAACTGACACAAGCGAGCTTTCGCTTCGCGTTCCTTGACAATTTCAGCTGCTAACCGACTGTGCGACTTGTAGCCTTCAAGCTCAAGTATGTCGCTCGTTGCGAGGCCGGTCTTTCGCCGAACCTCCTCGAAGCGCCGTTCGAGCTCGTCGAGGTGGTTGCGAATATCAGTGGCCGTGCTCTCTGCAGACGCCAGGTTTTCGCGTGCCGGACGCAAGCCGAGTTCCCGAATATTGGCAGCTTTCATCTTAAAAAGCACGGCTAGCACGCCGGCAAGGAGGGTTATTCCTGCACCAATATATGTGGCAGCGGGCACTCTGTAGAGAAGGCCAGCGATAGCTGCTGCTCCCGCAACAAGCGCGAGTGCTAGCCAAATCCCCGCATTTCTGGATGAGCTGGCGACCCTCTGTTGCAGTCTTTCACACTCTTGTTGGGCATTGGCTACGCGTTGTGTCGATTCTCTTTGTTGTGCCTCCAGCGAGACTCTCTGGTAGCTATAGCCGCCCAGAATCAAATCGAGCTCTTCACGAGTCAGCGGGCTTAAGTGGGCCTCAAGGGTGAGCACACGTTCCACGTCTACCCCAGCCTGAGCAAGCTGCTTTTCCGCTGCAGCCAAACGCTGCTCGAGATCGCAGAGATCTCGCTCCCCCGCCTGTAAGCTTATGTTAAGACGCTTCAGCTCCTCGGCATCAGCCTTTGTCAGTTTCTCTATTGAGAAGGGATAGGCGGATAGCTCGTTTTCTAACCCCTCTAACGGCTCTGCTACCTGACGTTTGAAATCCTCCTCAAGCTTGCTGAGCTGTTGCTTGCGCGAGCAAACCTCGCCCCACAAGCGTTGAAGCTCAGCATAACCCTCGGCTGTAAAATGGGCGTAGCGTTCAAGTTCTTGTTTTTTTGCTATTTTTTCAGCATGCTCGGTTTTTCTCTGCTCTTGCTGTTGGAGTACTTCTACGATTTCCTGAATACGCGCCTGCGTGTAAGCCGCTTCCAAGTGGGCAAGGGACGCTTCTCGTTTTCGTAAGTCATCTTGAAGCTTTTCCAGGGCGTGAATGTCACGCTGCTGCTCTTCTCTTTCCTTTTCTAATGCGCGCCGCATTTCCTCCAGTTCTCTGATTTCCTCTTCCAGGCGCGATATTATGTTTGTGACCAAGAGGCCTTTGCTTCCGCCAAAAGGGAATTGAACCTTTTCCAAGCGTTGCAATGCTTGTTGAACTGATACTCCATCGCGAGCCGTCGCTGCCGTGACCGCCCGTTCAATAACGCTTTGCAAATCCGCGGCCCCGTTTCCCTCCGAGAGCATTTCTTCCTGACGCAACAGAAACGAGCGAAGGCAAGCGTCGCGCGAAAGCCTGAGTTTATCTTCGCCGAAACTGTTGTTCGCTATGGGACGCGAACAATTGGTCTCAACGTCAACGAGCGTGTATCTGACCTGCTTTCCAAATTGCGCTTCGATACGGTAGCGCTGAGGGGGAGCTCCAAACAACAGCTCCAATTCCAGCCGCTGTTTAACATCTTTCTCGTCGTCCCAAGGGCGGTAGCGTTCTAGAGGCTTCAACCTGTCTCGTGGGCCCGATTTGGGTGGCGGGTACAGCGAAAAAAGGATGGCGTCGGCCAGAGTGGTCTTTCCAAACTCATTTGGCGCACGAAGGACGTTGCAGCTATCAGGGCTAAAAAAGAATTTCTGGTCCAGCTTGCCAAAATTAACGACCTTGATGCTAATCAATTTCATAGCGCAGCCGGACCTCCTTTCCGTGAAGTGCATCAAGTCCGATCTGTCGGGCCTCACGAATGATCTCCACACGCTCAAGATCGTTGGCGGCTAAGGCTTCGGCTTCCGCTTGGTCTATTTTGTTGAGAAACTCGCCTAGCACTTCCTTTTTGGAAGTGGCCCCGAGCTTGAGTGATTCCAAATCGTAACCGGCTTCCACACTGCTCCAATCCACCACAATGTGCCAGCAAAGAGAATCGAACTCGCGCTCATCGACGCTCCATCTCTCAAACTGCGGGTGGATTTGTCCTTTCAGCCGAACGTAAACGATGTCGTCTTTCGTCACGCCCTCTTCGTGAAGTTTTCTTCGTATTCTGTGAACGATCTCACCCTCCGAGCGAACCTCCGCATCAAGTTCTACTTCGATGTCGTGAATGTGGCGCTTGTCCAAGCAAAAGCGTTCCCACTTAGAGGGCGAGACTCCGCCGTGGCCGACTTCGCCAACAATCACAAAATGATCGCGAGTCTCGTCCAGCCCTCTAGCTACTAAGACACCGCTGTAAGCAGCGCGAATGTAACCCTTACTGTCTTCCACCAACGAGTAAGCGTGATAATGGCCTAAAGCCACGTAATCATAACCGCTGTCGAGAATGTCGCGTCGCGAAAAATGCGCCGTCTCTTCGTGGCGTTTAGTATCCAAACCGAACACTGGAATATCAATTAGTGAGCCGTGAACCAGGGCAATATTGAGCTTTCCCGTTTCAGCGGATCGACTTCCAAACGCCGGATGCCGGCCTACAGCATGATTCTCCGTAAAACAAGATCCATGAAAAACCACCTCACCCCCCAACTCCGGTAAGGCTAGCGTCTCCATGCTTTTGCTTGTAAACACATGGACGTTGGCTGGGAACTTTTTCCCAAGCCTGGTCTCGAAGTGGTCCCGATCGTAATAGGACAATGGGTGAAAGTAGTCATGATTGCCAGGGGCGATCACAACGGGGACACCTAATCCCTCCAGAATCTCGAACAATTCCGTGGCAGTTTCTGCGCGCACAGATTCTTCTTCCCACAAATCCCCCGGACATAGGACTACATCAACTGCCTTGTCCTTCACCACCTCAGGCAGGCGACGCACCGCGCGCATGATGTCTCTTCGCCATTGCTCGCGCTTCATGGGCGTAAGCTTGAGTTTAGTGTGAGTAAGTGAAGAATCGAGGTGAACATCGGAAAACTGAAGAAACCGAACGGGTTTCACTGAAGGCGGCCTCCCTTCCACCTGCAACGTGCTTTAAAGGTATGAGTCTTCGCAATCATACAAGGGGCTTTCAGTGGCGATTCGGCCGAATGAACAGATTGTCCTTCTCTCGTGTATTGCCAAGCGGTCATTTTGCATTTCAAAATTCTTATTTACAGTCCTAAACGGAGGAGACAAAGGGTGGAAAACACCTCGAGCCCGGAATGGTTCTTCAGCGCAGACCTTGCCGAGCTGCTGCGCAAGGATCTGATGCCCTACTTAATGATAACTGTCATAGGTAAACGAGCGCGGCAGTTGGCCGACGGAGAGAAGGCGCTTGCCATACCTGCAAACGGTTCACGCAAGGCGGCGGATGTGGCTGCCGCGGAGATTTACGAGGGTAAACTGATGATCCGTCCGCGCCGCAAACGCACGGACGAACAAGCCAAAGAAATCCTCAAGATCTGACCTTCCGAAATATGGAAATTGGATTAGCGCTTCAGAGAAGATGCAAAACTGTTGGGGCTGGAGTCCGGGTTTGTTCTCCAGCCCCAAACTTCTTTTCCTCAAAATTTTCGTGCTGAAAATCAGTAGCCAAAATTCGTAATGTCGTCGGGTTCTTTCCCAATTTCATTCCATGCAGCGGGGAGCCCATTCGAGCCCCGTGAGGAAATTTGGAAAGTTGATGGGTTGTAATAACCCGGCGCGTAGGGATAACCACTGGGCAACTGAATTGCCCCCATTGAGCTGTAGGAGTCAGGCGCAGGACCCGAGCGCACATAGCGATACGGCGAGCGCCAAGGGTCAAGAATTTGAACCTGTCCAGGGACTAGTGTTCCCCCTGCCTCTTCGACGGGGATGCCGTTAATGTCCCCAAGAAACTCGCGTTTGACGTTAATGTAAGGACCGTGCCAATTGTATGGCGTTTCGGTGGTCCCAATTCCCACGGCAAGTGCCTGCTGGAGATAGCCGCACCCTTGAGCTGGCGATGCGGCGGGGAAAGTGCC
>JANZZJ010000033.1 GCA_026419455.1 Candidatus Sumerlaeaceae bacterium
GTATAAGAGACAGGCTACAGTGAAGTTAGGGACCGTAGCACCCATAAATCCTTGACCCATAGATTCACGAAAAAATGCCTCCAGCTCGTACTCATAGGGGATAGAGAGTCGCCCAAAAACAAGATAACAATATATTAAGAAGGGGCTTACCCCGAGCAAGATTCCTACGAGGGTAACGAGTCCATTAACTACACTCCTATCCCGGTAAATCAGGAGTGCCCATAGACACAATGCTGGCCAGCCGGCAAGGTAATCACAGAGGATGGACGCTCCTAGCGAAAGGCCAATCAAGGCCACGCGCCCGGCATGAAAGCTGCGCATCCCCTCGTCGTTTTCTTTGGATTCGATAAGATGGAGGGCGAGCAGCAAAAAGAATATCGCGGGCAGGTAAGGCATGAAGACGCCACCGTAAAGCACCAGCATGGTGCCGCAGAACGTGCAGACTGTCGCCACCATGCCCCACACTTCAGCAGCTTGTTTAGCCAAACCAAATTTGATCAAATAACGAGTCGTAAGCTGGAAAAATAGCACCCCTGCGGCAGCCGCCAAAAGAGCCACGGAGAACGCCGTAATAAACCAGTGACGAACAGGGAGAGAAAATTCGTGGCCACGCACGAGCTCAATGCTACGAAGAATCGCGGCAGCCGGCACGCCAAGAAGCGACGTGCCAATAACCTTATCGCTGTAAAAGTGCCCCCCATAGGTGGCCACATCGCGAGTGTGGAAATCCGGTCGCTGCCAGTAATCATCAATCCGCACTTGGCCTTGCTCAACAAGGGCGAATGTAAGGCACAGCCGCGAATGGATGTTCCAACCGAGGTTTTCGTGGCGTACGTAACCAAACGTTGCCCACATTGCCAGCGCCAGAAGTATTACCCGACTCACTCCCCGTGGCCCAAAATCTCGGCTGATTCTTCCGGCGTTCACTTTGCTTCTCCTTCGCCCACTGAGGCAGAGTCTGCCGAGGATAGGCGCTTCTCCACAGCAAGTGCCCGCGCATAAATCAGATAGCGGTTAAGGAAGAGCATGCCGGCAATAGCTGGAAGAATGTAGCGCAGGTTTACGTACAGCGCCACTCCTAACATTAAGCTGCTATCGAATTGGGGGAAAAGGGCAATAAGCGCACCATCGCGCGTGCCGAAACCGGCAATGGTAAGCGGCAGCAGTCCGATAAAAATCGCCAGGGGAACCATGGTGACAAACTGGAAGGGGGGAAGTGGACGGGCACCCAGCGAAAGAAAAAAGAAGTAGATTTGGATAAGGTGGGCAAACCAAATCGCCACGGACAGCGAGCAAATCACACCGCGGCGGGCGCCGCGACTCTGGAGCAGAACAATCGTCTCATGAGCGGCACGAAAGAAGCGCTCAACCTTGACTAACTTCGGGCGTGCAGCAAGCCACGCCATAAACTTTGCAAAGGGCGGCAAGTCCTCAAGGCGAACAAAATAGAGCAAAGCCACCGCCGCGACTGCCAATAAGCCCATAGCTCCCCCTAGTACTGCCACGTGACGGAGCATCTGTGACTCCGTGCCTCTCATGAGTAGCAGGCAAACCCCAATAAGCATGACGCCTGCCAACGTGCCGACGTCGAGCATTTTCTCAAAGATGACAATGTTCATGGCGCGGCTGAGATCGAGCCGCCCCATTCGGTGGAGAAACACGCCCTTGCTGAGGTCGCCGAGTTTTGACGGCAGAATGAGATTCATCGTGTTGCTGGCAAGAATTTGCTGCACGGCTTCACGCCACGAGACATGCGTGAAGAGAGAAACCAATCGCCGCCAGCGCCACGCTATGAGCCAGATTTGCGGCACGAACATGAAAAGCGCCAAAGCGAACCAACCGAAGTGGGTACTGCGAAGGTAACCGAGAAGCTGCACCCGATCTACCTTATAGAAGAGAAGCGCGAGTAGTCCGCCGCTGATACAGAACGAGATGAACCGCTTCAACTCAGCTTCTCCTTGGCTGGGTGTTGATCGGTGCCGACGACAACTTCAAAGATTTCTTCTCCCTCTCCCGTTTCGTTCACTTGACGGAGCAGTCCGGCGAGCTTGCGCCACGGCAGCAATACGCTACGCTGGTAAACGTTACTGTTGGCCACGTAAATGGACGTAGCGTCGCTTGCGATGTGACAGGCCACAAATCCTGCGGCGCCAGGTGGGCGCTTTACTGCAGTGCGGATGCGGATGCGATCGGGGAGAAACTCGAACTCGCGTTCAAAGGTGTAGGCCGTGCGAGGTTTGCCCACGATGAGAAGTTTCTGAAGAAGAAAACGCAGCAGATTGGGAGCGAAGCGTCCAATGGTGAGGTTAATGAGACGGAAAATAATCTGGCTATAGGGAGTTGGCAGTTTCGCGCGACGCCGGCAAAGGCGCCCTGCGACACGCAACCGACGTTGAGCAACGTCCACTGCGAGCGCATAATCATCCACAATATGTGAGACCAGCACTTTGCCATCGGTCGTTTTTCCGATGAAGCCAGTGTCGCTGTAGATGGGGCCCTCGCTGGTGGTCACTTTCAACACTCCTCCCTTCGCCAAGCTCAGCACGGCATAGTAATGTGGTGTCTTTTGCACGTAGAGGCGAGCTTTCTCGAAGTATTTTTGAAACGGAGGGCGTGTTTCGAGAGGTTCGCCCGAACGCACGGGCGAGAAATCCAAGTACGACTGCATCCAGTCGTAGAGGTAGTGAGCGCACATGCGATCGTCATCGTTATAGTAGCGAGTCCGACGCGGCAACGCTGCCAAGAGGAACTGGTCAGCAATTTGGGCCGCGCGAGGATTGAGGGGGGCCATGACCTCAAAGCCATGGGGATAAAAATGGTAGGTGTTGCGGCTTCCGTACTCGCCAGCATAGCTTCCGTCGGGATGGATGAAGTACCACGCGAAGTCTACAGCCGGGTTAAGAAGCTTCAGAAGGCGTTCATCGCCGCTCTTTTTCCACAATTTGGCGAGGAAGGCGATGGTGCATGTGTGGTAGCCAGGGTCGGCACCCTCGTACTCCTGAAACCACCCTTCGTCGGATTGCCACTGGCGGACAATATCTACAAATTTATCTGAGGCCCGTCGGAAGCGTTCTTCATTAGTTAATAAATAAACATTATATAATGCTAATGCGGCAAGCGCTTGGTGGTTGGTGAGCCGGCCCGTTTCGTTATGGCTTTCTAACCAACGACCCCTGCGGGCAAAAAATTCGAGGAATTCTGGTCGCTTTTCGTCGAGCAGAATAACCGTCTCCGTGCAGGCGTAAAGCGAAAACACCAAGGCCCCAAGAGCGCGCTCATAAGGAAAATAATCGTCGCAGGTGCCGTCGCGATGCGAGGAGCGCCGGGCGAAATCAACACCTGCTAAAGCCAATTCGCGAACCCGCTCCAATCCACAAAATTGATTGTCGGGGAATGGATACTTATAAGCCAACGCCAGCGGCAGGGTGAATTCCTGATACATTCCGCACGGAAAGTCCATCGTGCGATAGTGCCAGTAGGAGCGGTCAAAACTGCCATAGGTGGGGCTATACTGATTGCGGTCAACCATCTGAAAAAGTCGTGGCAGATAAAGCAACGCTTCGTCGGTATAACGACGGCGAAGTTTTTCCAGCTCAGCATTCATTCACTGTCCTCCACGTCGTTGTGCCACGATGAGATCCGCCAGAAGACCAATGGCTCCGAGCAGAATCCCTGCCGTGACCAACATGATGTCGGATTCTTCCAGTGAGTGTTTGTTCTCCCGCAGGAAAACATCGTAGATACTCTTGCCAAGCCCCATGAGGAAAAACGTAAGGGCAAGTGGCCCGTACACGCGGAGGGGACGAAAATAAGTGCAAAGGCGTACAACCGTTGCCAAATAATTCGCGGTGTCGGAAAGCGGATGAAATTTCGATTTCCCTATTCGCGGATGGTAGGGGGTGGGGATGTAGAGCACGCGGTAGCCATTGGTAAGAAACGCGAGCGTCATGCTTGTAACGCACGAAAAGCCGTCGGGAAGAACCCATAGATATTTGAGCATGATTGAACGCTTGAATGCCTTAAGCC
>JANZZJ010000127.1 GCA_026419455.1 Candidatus Sumerlaeaceae bacterium
CTCCCCCAACAAAATGAAAAAAGGAGAAAAGGAGCCTGCGGCTCCGTGTAGGAGGCAACGCAGGTGACGAGAGGCGTATAATATGGCACGAATTGCCGGAGTGGATATTCCGAGAGACAAGCGTGTCGAGATCGCGCTGACGTACATTTACGGGATTGGGCTGACGACCGCGAGGCAGGTTTTGGCTCAGGCGGGCGTGAACCCCGACACGCGAGTGCGGGACCTGAGCGAAGCTGAGGTCAGTAAGCTCAATACGATCATCACGAATAATTTCAAAGTCGAGGGCGATCTGCGGCGTGAGGTTGCTCAGAACATTAAGCGGTTAATGGATATCGGTTGCTATCGCGGACTGCGGCACCGCAAAGGACTGCCTGTGCGGGGACAGCGCACAAGAACAAACGCTCGCACGCGCAAGGGCCCGAGAAAAACCGTTGGTGTAAGAAAGAAAGAGACGAAGAAGTAAGGAACCATGGCAGAGAAGAAAGCAAAAGCAACGAGCACAGTTACTAAAGTTAAGAAAAAAGCGCGCAAAAATATTGCGAACGCAGTCGTTCACATTCTGGCGACTTTCAATAACACCATTGTGAACATCAGCGATGATGCCGGCAACACAATTGCGTGGGCATCAAGCGGCACGGCGGGCTTCAAGGGTTCGCGCAAAAGCACACCATTTGCTGCGCAGCTGGCCGCAGAACAAGCCGCGCGAAAGGCTATGGAGCACGGAGTTCGCTCGGTAAAAATTTATGTAAAGGGCCCCGGCAGTGGCCGAGAAGCAGCCATTCGTAGCCTGCAGGCGGTGGGGCTCGAGATTACCATGATTAAAGACGTGACGCCGATTCCGCATAACGGCTGCCGTCCGCCAAAGCGGCGTCGGGTGTAATCCTCGTCTGCACTGCTAGTGGGTAGTTCGCCGAGGGGAACCTGATGAGAGGCGAGGGCAATGGTTAGTTGATGGATGTGAAAGTGTGGGAGGTCATTCCAATAGTCTTCGTTGTGTTTATCGCCCTCGGAGCACGGCTGTATTTTCGTGCTAAGCATTTGAGCCAGCGCTCACGGGTGCTGTTAAGTGGTGTAGCGCTGGTTTTGATGGGAGCGGCCTGCCTGCGTCACAATGAATTTGGATGGGCGCCGTATTGTATGCTGGGTTTCGGCGCATTTGTTTTGATAGCAAGTTTGCTGTTCCTCCGGAACTTCGCGAAAAGTACCTCGGAGGACAGTAGCGTGAAAGGGTCGGGATGAAAGTGTGCCTTCGGAGCATTCCGCAGTAGCCCCACTGCTGCGACACTGTAAACCGCCCATCAGTCATAGCAAAAATTCATAAGGAGAGGATAGAAGGCAAAGTGGGACGTTATCTTGATGCGCGATGCCGGCTTTGCCGGCGCGAGGGAATGAAACTCTTCCTCAAGGGAGAGCGGTGTGTAACCAGTAAATGCGCTATTGAAAGGCGCAATTATGCCCCAGGACAGCATGGGCAAAACCGCACAAAGCTATCCACCTACGGTCTCCAGCTGAGAGAAAAGCAGAAAGCCAAAAGAATCTATGGAGTGCTGGAGCGTCAATTCCGCCGCTACTTTGCGATGGCGGAGCGTATGCGTGGGGTCACGGGTACAGTACTCCTGCAGTTACTCGAGCGGCGCCTTGACAACCTCGTTTACCGCCTTGGCATTGCCAGCTCTCGTACACAGGCGCGGCAGTTGGTTCGCCACGGCCATATTCTGGTTGACGGACGACGGGTGGATATCCCCTCTTATCTCGTGAAACCAGGTCAAGAAATCACGGTTGCTGACAAGGCACGGGAATTTAAGATTATTCGCGATAATCTTGAAGCCTTTGCCCAATCAGGAAAGCTTCTGCCATGGTTGGAATGGAATCCTGAGCGATGGGTGGGCCGACTGCTAGCTGTGCCAGCCCGCGAAGACATTCCTACACTAGTCAACGAGCAGCGCATCGTCGAACTCTACTCGAAGTAATAACTCGTGTTTCCTTGCCGCTTGAGCCTCCGATTTCAAGCGGGGTGATAGTCCCGGAAATGAACTGAAGCGGTTACGACAGGAGAAAAGATAGGTATGGAATTCAAACCACTGATTAAGGGTTGCGAAGTTAAGGTCGACGAGGGAAGTTTCTCTCCCACGTTCGGTCGGTTCATTGCAGGCCCCTTCGAGCGTGGTTTTGGGACAACGATTGGCAATTCCCTAAGGAGAATTCTACTGAGCTCCATTCCGGGTGCTGCTATCGTCGCTGTGCAAATTGAAGGGAAAACCCATGAGTTCGACGTGATCGAGGGGGTGAAAGAGGATATCCTCGATATCCTCCTTAATCTGAAAAACGTGCGCCTCAAGCTGCTGAGCTCGAAAGGTGAGGCAACATTGCGGTTAAAATCCAGCGGACCGCGCGGCGAAAGCTCGGGGCCCAAAATTGTCACAGCTGCCGACTTTGAACCGAATAGTGCCGTAGAGATTGTTAATCCCGAGCAGCACATCGCCACCATCAGCAAAGGTGGAGAGCTGGCCATGGAGTGTGTCGTTCGCGCTGGCCGTGGGTATGTGAGCTCTCAGGAACTAAAGCAAGAATGGCCGGAATTGGCCAAGTTCGGGACCATTGTTCTCGATGCTGCTTTTTCACCTATCCTGAACGTGCGCTACGTGGTCGAGGCAACACGCTTTGCACGTCGGACCGATTACGACCGGCTGATCCTTGAAATCACGACAAATGGCACAATTAAGCCGGATGAGGCTCTGAGCTGCGCTGCTAAGTTGCTAAAAGATCACATGTCCTATTTCATCTCCTCGGAGGACGAGGCGGCCGAACGCGCTGCCGAGGAAGAAGAGAAAGAGTTCGAGCAGGCCGTTCGTGAACTACAGGAGAAACTTGATAAGTCCATTGAGGAACTTGAGCTAAGCGTGCGCAGTTACAACTGCCTCGAACATGCCGGCATCAAGACAATCCGTGATCTAATTCAGAAAACGGAAAGCGAAATGCTTAAGTACCGTAACTTTGGCCGTAAATCCCTAAATGAGATCAAAGGCATTCTTAAGGAGATGGGATTACGGTTCAATATGGAAATTGATAAAGAAACCGGGTTGCCAGTGGGCATCTTCCCACCTGAAAAGCTCGAATCCTTGAAGAAATGACTGCACGTAGGGACGGATAACTATGCGACACCGACGCCATCGTTCACGACTCAACCGTACGACGGAACATCGCAAAGCGCTCATGCGCAATTTGGCAATTGCGCTAATTGAGCACGAAATCATTAAAACCACCGAGGCGAAGGCAAAACAACTGCGCCAAGTTATTGAGCGACTCGTCACTATTGCTAAGGACGGACTGCGCGCAGCAGATCCGGCAGGAGTAACACTTGCAAAGCGCCGCCTTGCCTTTTCGTACCTGCAGGATAAAGATGCTGTGAAGCGTTTGTTCGACACCGTTGCTCCACGTTGTATGGATCGCGCAGGTGGCTACACCCGAGTGGTCAAATGTGGCAGGCGGATGGGCGATGGGGCACCTATGGCCTATATTGAGTTTGTCGATCGGCCTGTTATTATCCCAGAGGTTGATGAGAAAAACAAGCCATCGCGAACAAAGCGTTCGAAGCAAGTGGAGGCTTCTGCTTAGCAGATCTTTCGGATGGAAAGTACTAGTGCTTTTGCGTTCACGGGGTGAGCAGTGTTAAAATGCTCACTCCGTGTTTGTTATTTTGCGCATCCGTGAGCGACCGGCTTTCGCAATAGGGTTCTTGGCATCGATCTTCAACACTTGTTCATAAGTTTCAAGTGCTCGTAGGGCTGCTCCCCTACCTTCATAGGAGCGTGCCAACTCTATAAGGTCCGCAATAGCTTCATGCTCAGGGGCAATCTGCAAAAGGGCGTTAACATATTTGCGGATAAGTTCTGGGTTGGAGTTTTCAATTTCGCGTGCTTTTCGGTAGCTCTCGATGGCCAGGTCAATGTCGCCTGCCTGATATGCCAGGTCTCCCAATCGAACCAACCATTCGTAACGCTGAGAAGGATCAGCGTCCTTGGAGCGTTTAAGTTTCTCCGTCAGGGATTCGATAGTTTCCGGCTCGTATTGCCGAGCCAAGCGTTCTTGTTCTTTGGCAAGTTCGTGTTCGCCGCTATTTCGGAGTAGTTCTGCCAGTGCGAGCGCATTGGCCGCAGCTTCGGCACGTTCTCCAACTTTCATGAGCAGCTCGCTGAAGATTTCACGCGTTGGACGATGGCCTGGCACAAGATCGAGAATTCGCCGACATGCAGCCACCGCGCGCCATGGGTCTGTCTCGGCGCATTGGCGCACCAGCTTATAGAAGTGCTCTGCCGCTGCGTCTGCGTTACCGGCCCGTGCATAAGCCTCAGCCAAAGATTCCAGTACGTTGAGGTCTGATGGATTCAGCGCGTTGGCATTCGCTAGCCAGCGAATAGCGTTACTATAGTCACCCATCGCCATGCATACATCAGCAAGTTTGATCATTTCGGCGATTGCCCGGCTGCGCTGACCTGCGCTCTGAAGGAATTGAATAAACTTTTCACGGACGTCGCGCTGGCGGCGGTCAATACTCAGTATCCGCTCAAAGGTGCGCGTTGCCTCCTGAAATTGTCCTTTTTTAATATAGAGGTCAGCTAACCGTTGATAGTCGCCCAGAACTTCCAGCTCATTACCGACTTGAGCGAATAGCTCGAGATAACGATGGAGCACCACCGGCTCATCAGGCTGAAGCTGCGTCAGTTGGCGATAGACCTCAACGGCTTCTTCGACCTCGCCTCGTGTAATGAGGAGATCGGCATATTCCTGCAATTGTTGCAATCGTGCCTCTCGCTCGCCTAAGACCTCGAGTAGATCAATGAGGGCGCGCCGCGGCTCGGCCTCTTTTGGAGCAAGCCGGATGCGGCGTTTCAACACATCCACGGCTTCGCGAAGTCGCTTCTGGTCAAGCAACAATTCCGAAAGCCGTTCCAATGCGCTTAACGCCTCGAGTGGACGATTCACTTTCGAGCACAGCTCTGCTAAGCGTTCATAAGGATCAATCCACTTGGGACGAATTTCTGCTGCACGCTGAAGGAATTGAATTGCCCGCTCCACATTGCCGTGTTCTTCCGATTCACGAGCACACTGCATGAGGTAACGACTGGCGAGTTCCACAGCTCTGTAAGATGCGAACAAATCGGCGAGACGCGCGCGGAACTCAGTGCTTTTTCCGGCACCGGCAAGTGCTGTTTCGGCAACTTCACGTGCCTCCTCCACTTCACCGTGCTCAAGCTTGTAGCGAACAACTTCGAGATACTCTTCATGGGCGCGCTGGAACTGTTCAAGGTCTTCGTAAACCTTTGCAAGCTGAAGCCGGATATCTACCAGGGATGGATCTTCGGCGACTAGTTCCGAAAGCATGTGAGCGGCTTTTTGTTTATCCCCGAGCTCAAGGTAACGTTGCGCAAGATCGCGCAGCCGGAAAAGGACTTCCTCCCGCTTGCCTAGGCGACGTGCGAGCTCGACACGGCATTCCAGCAAGGTGATATCATCGGGATCGATTTCCAAACCCTCGCGGATGAGCTCCTCGGCCTTGGGGAGATTGCGACGGCTGAGATAATAATGTGCTAGCCACACGATCTCGGGCAAAATTTCATCGCGCACCCCGCAGCGGCGATACACTTCGAGCGCCTTTTCCCGAACTGCAGGATGTAACTCAGGACGTTCGACCACCCTTTCAAGCACGCGGCACGCTCTTTCGATCTCACCCCTTTCAACAAGCGCATTGGCGAGATTAACCAGGGCGTCTTGAGCGGCATCCTCGTCACCAGTTAAAGCAAGCAGTTGTGCATATCGCTCCCACCCCTGCACGTCTTTTGGATCCACTCGGGTGATGGACTCGACACACTGGAGAGCTCCAACGTAATTTTTTTCCGCAATAAAGACTTCCGAAGCCAGGCGCCATTGGCGCACTGCTTCTTCGAACTGCCCAAGTTCGGCAAGAACCGTAGCCAGCTGCTGCCGGACCGGCGCCCGCTTTTCATCAAAAGCCAACACAGTGAGCGCAGCCTCGCGGACACGGGCAGGATTCCCGCCTTGAAGCTCTAATTCAAACAGCTTGGTGGCCACATCAGCCGCCTTAGCGATCCGTTTTGCATTTGAGCAGCAGTCCAGCAAAACCCGAAGTGTTTCCCTATCGTTTGGCTGAATAACAAGAAGTTGTTCAAATGCTGCGATAGCCCGATCGAAATCGGAGACCTTTGCGCTGTGGTACCCTATGGAGCGCAAGGCAAGTGCCTGGAGACGGCCATCGCCTAATTCTTTTGCTAAAACATGCAGCTTTTCCCATGCACTGATCTGATCCGAATGGCGCTCAGCAAAACTTTTTAAAAAGTCAGCAGCGGCACGAAGCGACTCGGCTCTCTTTTTTAGGTCGGTTAGCTCGAGTGCGTAGCGAAGAGCCCGCTCGGTGTTCTTTTCCTCTTCAGCGAGCTCCAAAAGGCCACTGAGGGCCTCCTCGTTTTCCGGATCTAGGGCACGGACTCTTTCATAGACTGCGTAAACACGGTCTATAAATCGCAATGAGCGTAGCATACGGGCGAGTTCAAATAATGCCTCGACGGCCTCTTCGCCTTTTCCGGCTTTGACAAGTTGCTCAACAAGTTTTTCCCGGTAGTCCAAATTGCCGGGATCATACTGAAGATATTTGGAGATCCATTTAGCGGCCGCCGCATGGTCGTCTTTGGCCAGTGTAAGCTCTACCAAGCGTTTGACCAAGTCAATAACATCGGGCTTACGGCGTTCGCGTTCATAGAAGCCGACGAGTGTTTCCAACGTGGGAATATCATCAGGAAAAACTTCCAGGACTTCGCGATAACAGCTTTCTTCTTCTGTGACCGCCCCTGCCTGGGCAAAAAGTCGTGCCGCCTGAAGAGAAGCCTGAGCAGCCTGCTCGCCCTGCCCTAACTTTCTGTAAATTTGTGCCGCCAGGTACCATGCGTCGGGTGAGCTTCCTGCCAGTTCCAGGATTTTATTGAGGAAAGCTTCTGCCTCGCGAGCGCGTCCGTGTTCGAGCAACCAGTCAAGATGGGTTTGACCGATAGTAACAACAAATGCTGCTCCGGCTTTCTGATTAATCCGCTCTAACAAAGCCAGAGCCGAAGGTAGCTCAGCATATTCCAACAGCACCGCCCCTAACACAAGAGCCCGGGTACGACTACGAGCCATGAGAGCAGCGTCGAAGGAACGATCGGCTAAGGTCTTAACCGAGGGATCGGCTCCTGAGGCACGGTAGAGCTTTGCCACAAGAGGTGCCGCCAACGCCGCAGGATCCAGAGCCATCGCTGCCTCAAGTGCCTGCAACGCCGTCTGCCACTGGCCGGCTTCGATAAGTTCGTCGGCAACAGCAGTGTAACACCCTACGGCGTGCTCAGTATCGCCGCTGTCCGCCATGAACGAGGCAAGTTTGAGAGTTAGTTCTGGGGACCGGGGCAGCTGACGAAGTTCTTCGATCGCCTCCTTGCGAACCTTATTTGCACCCTTGCCGCTAGCCACTTCACACAAAGCAATAAGTTCGTCAGCGAGCTTGAGAGTGTCTCCAGATTCACGCCAGAGAGTACACAGTGTTTGTCGCACTTCGAGATTTTTGGGTGCCACACGCTTGGCTGCTTCCAACACTCTTGTCCGTTGGCCAAAGCCCACCTTATGTCCATGTTCAGTGAGCCAGAGGATGGCACGTTTTGCCGCCTCATCGGGCTGAAGCATTTCGATGAGTGTCACAAGATATTCTGTGTCCTCAGGATCGAGAGCGACAATTTTTTCGCAAATGTTAGTCCTCAGCTCGCGTGGAGAGACCGAAGACTGTTCAGCTAATTCATAAGCGGCTTTGTAGGCGTTAAGCGCGTCACGGATTGATCCGGCTTGTTGGAACAGGTCGCCTAGCTTTGCGTAATCGCTCGGCATTGCCGCAGCGAGTGAACATAGTTGCTGCATAACGCGTAACGCGTCTGAATGGCGACGCTGTTCTTCGTAGAGACGAGCCGTTTCGCGCAAAGCACCGGCTGCGAAATCCGTTTGCTTCGAGGCAAGATAAAGCCCTGCCATCTCTTCAAAGAGAACAGCGTCATCAGCTTCGGGGACAAGGCTGGTAGCTCTGCCAAGTGAGGGAATGGCGCGCACAGGATCGTTGAGTTCGTCGCGATAAATTCGCGCCAGTTCAATCCACTGTTTTTTTGCTTCATGAAGATTGCCAGCCTTTTCGAGCGCTTCCGCGTACTCCTCGCGAAACTTGTTTTCGGCGGGATACAGCTGAATAAGCTGGACATACAGGGCGGCTTGCTCTGCAGTTTGCCCCATATCGGAGTAAAGTCTCAGGAGCTCGCTGAAAAGCGGTAGCGCGTCTGAGGCCCCTTTCGCCTTATAAGTAGTTTCTGCAAGCTCTTTGAGAAGCGAAGTGTCTTGTGGCCGCAGGTCACGAAGACGTTTCAGCCAAAGCAGCAACGCCTCGGCATCGCCGGCTGGTTTGAGGCTATTAAGAATTCTTCCGGCGAGCTCCGCAGCTTGGTCGTGCCGCCCCTGCTGCAATAAAATGTCAAACAGCTGCTGCTTTAGCTCAAAATCGTCTGGAGCCAACGTTTCGGCACGCAGTAGGACTTCCGCACCACGATCGGTTTGGCCTCGCTGTAATAAGATGTTGGCCTCTTTCTTGAGGAGTTCAGAAGCAGCCCTCGTATCCCCCAGCAATAACTCCACTTCAGCAGCCCGCGCCAGTGTTTCAGGTTCATCCGGTTGGAAGGAGAGCCATTTTCCGGCGATACGCTTGGCAACATCAAGCTGTTGCCTTTCCAGCGCTTTACCGAGTTGTTCATTATAAAGCTCGATGAGGTGGGATGAGTCCCCGTTGGTTGCAAGCTGTTGGGCGACTTCTTCGGCACGTTCGAAATCATTCTGGCTTCTGAGGACGCGCAGTGCGATTAACAGCACCTCTTTGTTGGTTGGTGCAATGCGCCGTGCCCCCTCCATCGCTTTTTGGGCCAGGGTAATGGCCGAGCTGGAAAGAGCCTGTTCAGCCACACTGACGAAGATTTTCAGCGCCTGCTCACTGTCGCCTACGGCATAGAGAACATCGGCAAACTCGAGCTGCAGCTGCGGCTTGTCCGGCGCGAGCTTGGACATTTTTTCCAGCAATTCTCGCTGAGCATCGAGATCCCCTGCCAGCCGCGCTGCTGCCAGCAAAATTGCAAGCTCGTGCTGGGCGTCTTCGAGTTGACCCAATTGCTGCAAAACGTCGGCTAATTTTTGTCGAATATCGCGCTCTTGAGGCCACTTCTCGAGATAGCGCCTGTACTCTTCCGCGAGTTCCTGCAGGTTGCCATGTTTCTCAGCAAGAACAAGGTAGTCGCGATGGGCAGCGCGGGCAAGTTCGGGATCGTCGAGCCTTTCTAGAAGATCTGCCCGACGCTTGACTAGCATTGGTTGATCGGGCTGCGCTTCTAAGGCCAAAGAAAGATGTGCTAGGGCGGTACGAACATCCCCCCTTCTTTCGGCAAGATTAACAATCTGGGTCTGAATATCGAGGAAGATTTGGTCGTTACCTGCTTTGCGATGCCATACAGCACACTCTTGTAGCAGTTCGACGTCGTCCGGACAAAGCTGAGTTAGCCGGCCAAAAAGATCGGCCATAGTAGGCGCATCTTGGTCGCTGGCAAGACGAGAAGCATGCATGGCCAGGGAGCGTGCCGCCTCAGGAATGTCGCATGAGAGTGCTATTTCGGCGAAATCACGTAGTGTCGAATGATCTTCCGGCGGATGGTCAGCAATTCTTGGCAGAAGCCGCAATCCCACCTCGCGCCTAATGTCACCTTCAGCTTCACGCAGTAGCTCCAAAGTCACTTGGGTTGCCAATCGAATAAGGTCGGATTCCCACAGCAGCTCGGCATAGCGAAGCTTGGCGTCGTGATCTTGAGGTTTAAGCTCAAGGTAACTTTGGTAACATGCGACGGCACCGGCGACATCATCGATTTCTTCGCATTCGTGAGCAGCCTCGAGGTAGAGTTTTGCTGCAGTGTCGACACAACCCTGCTTAGCGAGAACCGGAGCAAGCTCAAGTCGAGTGGCGGTAAGGGGACGGATCTCCAGCGCCTGCAGGATAGCACGTTCCCCTTCTTCGGGGTTATTCATTGCAAACAGAAAATCAGCCAACGAGCAAAGCTCTTCGAATGCTTGGTCGAGTTGTGCTGTCTCGCGCAAGAGAGCGATAAGGTCCCAGCGCAGTTCGATATTTTCTGGTTCGTTGAAGCGGGCCTGACCCAGAAACTCGATAGCTCGTTCAAGGTCGCCCCTTTTTCTCGCTAAGTGAGCTGCTTCACGAAATTCCTTGGCTGCCTCAGGCCCGTTTGCCTGTTCCTGCCAGATGAGGCCAAGCCACTCGTGGACTTCAGGACTTTCCGGCTCGATTTCCGCCCACCGGCGTGCCGCCTGTTGGGCCTCGAAAAACATTGTGTTTTCGATGAAGTTGAGCACGAGGTCGTGAACAGCTGAACGCGCCTTCTCGTAATCACCGAGAGCTACCAGAGCATCCACATAGACCGACATAACCCCCGCTTCGGGGCGCCTAATTGCGGCGGCTCGTTCAACAACCCGGACGACGTCGTCATGGCGCTCCTCTTTCATGTAGCGGAACGCAAGGTTGTTGAGAGTGGTGATAGCTTTGTCGAACTCCCGGCGTGCCAAATGTATCTCTGCGAGCTTTTCGATATAACTCAGTTTTTCTGGGAAAAGAGTTGCCAGCTTTTCGTAAAGGCCAACGTTTTCGACCGTTCGCCCTCCAGCCTCGCGGCGCGCTGCGAGGTCGAGCAGAAGCTGTTCGGCCTTGTCCAGCTGACCTTGCAGCTCAGCGCTGTGGACTTTAAGAAGCAGAAGATCCTCGTTATCGGGGAAATCCAAAGAGGCCCGTTCAAGCACCCGGTCCGCATCTTCATAATTCCCTTTACTGAGGTAATTCTCGGCAACTGCGATGAACTCATCACAGGCTTGCGCGGACTCGCCTTTAGCTGCTAAAATGTTAGCTAATAAAAGTCGAGCCTCCATGAGATCGGAGCGAAACTGCAGCGCCTGCCGTGCTGCTGCTTCGGCCCGCTCATGATCGTGATCCACGAAAGCACGTTCGGCTTCATCGAGGAAAGCATTCGCCACCTGATCAAGGTGACTTGTATCAACATCGAGGTTGAACAGGCGGGCAAGTTCGCTCGCGGCTGCAATTGGCGAAATTTCCTGCACGAGCGCGTAAAGCTCGACGAGTGTCCCGCCATGGAAGCCGCGACATGTTTTTATGGTGCATTTAAAAGTTTTCTTTTTTGCGTCAATCAGGAGGGAACGAAATCTTGTATCTTTGTGGACAGGACAAAATCCTTTTACACTCGCTCCCACCACTTGGATTTTGTCCACAGCAAACCCTATGCGCTCGAGCAGTGCGACAGGGTCCAGTTGCTCGTTGACCTGTTCAATCAGACCTGTCGCAGCTTGAACGTCCATGGGCTCCTTCTACGATAGCCAACCTTTGGGAATTCCTGCAGTGGCAACTTGCAATTTCTGGCATTCGCCCGTCACTTACGCTTCGTAAATCTTGATGTTGTCCAGATACAATACTCCAGTGGTTGCGAGATTGTCACGGATCGAGAGCGTGTTGACGTACCCATAATTCGAGGCCAGTTTGGCGTCCCGCACAACCTCTTGTCCGTCAACATAGGCCGTGGCGGTGCCAGCAAGCAAGTTCAGTTCGTACTTCACGTGGCGCCAAGTACCTAATTCGTATGGGACAGGTTCACCTTGCACCCGCAGCGTAGGTTGAGAGCGGGAATCCAGACGATGGATGATGGTGTGCACCGACTGCTTAAAATCCTCATCTTTTTCGACATAAAAGCCCAAAAGATACTTGTTTTTCTCATCGCAGCGAATATCGAACTCCACTACCACCAGACCCGTGGCTTTCGCGAAATGGCATACATAATGCGCACTACCAGCACCCGTACGTTTTTCGAATTTTAAGCACGCCTTGGAACCAGGGGCTGGCGAGGTCGTGTCGACAACTAAGGTAGCATAGTCGTATTCTCCCTGCCAGCCGCGCGGCTGCGTCCCAGGTTCCTCATCGTCAAATGTTTGCTCAAAGATCACTCTCTTGCCAGTTTGGGCAGGTGCGACAGAAGCTGCCACTGCTTCCAATTTGGTGGTCGGTTCAAACGCCGCAGTACTCTCCGGAAGGGGACGTGAAGTTTCGACGGGCGGCTTCTGTGCGGCGACTTCGGTGGGCGTCTCTGTAGGTACAACTGTAGTTTCCTCGTGAATAGAAACTTTCGGGGAGGAAGGAGCGGTCTGAGCTGGTGCTTCCGGCGGAGCCTCCTCCCGTGCTACGCCTATAAGGTCGTCGAGATTCACGCTCGAAATCGCCTCAAGATTCAGGGGCGAGGGTTCCTGCGTTGTTTCTGGAGGCAGGGCAGTTTGTGTCTCTTCCAGGCCGGGGAGCGGAATATCCAATTCAGGCAGCTGGAGATCGCCACTTGATACCGACTCCGATGCGGCTGTTGGTGCGGAAACGAGGTCGTTGAGAACTAACACGTCGGCTTCGCCAGCTGGGCGCGTCTCCTGAATGGCCTGTGCTTCGGAAATTTCAGCCCTGAAAATCTCAGGGGCAGATTTCTGAACAGGTTCTTCCTCGGGTTCAGGTTCTGCGGTCGCCACTTTGGAGAGAATCGAGGACCCAAGGGCCCCAGCTCCTGCAAGTGCATTTGGAATTCCGCCAAGAACGGGAGCAGGCTCAACTTTTGGAGCGGCTGTCGGTTTAACTTTCTCTTTGCGCTCAGAGGGTTCGGCTTCCTTGGTCTCAGGCGTTTTCTCGGTAGCAATTTTAGCAGCTGCCACCGTGCCAGCACCCGCCGCGAGTTCCTGCACCTCGGCCAAAATTTTTCTTTCACGCCGACTGGTCACAAAAACATAAGCCGCTAACCCCACCACGAGAAGGACGAGGACGCCGCCTCCAACGTAGAGCATGAGCATTTGGTTTTGCGGTCCACTAGCTGTTGCTGTGGGCGCGGGCTTTTGCTGCTTTTCGCTGATTTCTTTCTGGAGTCTCTGAACCTCGGGATGTGCAGGGTCGATAGCTTTCATAGAGAGCAGCGCAATCCGAGCATCCTCCAGCCGGTTGGCTGCAAGGTGCGCACGTGCTTCGTTTAGAAGCTGCTGGATACGCCGTTGCTCTTCAGTCTTTTGTCCTTCTGCCGTGGGCCCAGCGCGCACAGCATTGAGCTGGGCAACGTAAAATGCCAGGGAAGGATCATTCGGGTCGACGGCACGCATTTCCTCGAGCGCAGCTTCTGCCGCCTGGACGTTCTTGGCCAATAATGCGTTATTAAACTTTTCCTGAATTGGACGCAGTTTTCTCTGTTTTTCGCGATTCGCCTGTTCGTTCGTCGTGACTAATTTGACAACTTGCGCCACCTCGCTGCGCAGCTTTTTTAAGTCTTCGCGCAACTGCATAATCTCGTCGGCAGAGGCCAGACCGGCGGAGGCGCGCTCGCGCATGCGGATAAGTTCCTTGGCTTTTTCTTGCTCCTCAGGGGTGAGCCGCTGAGCTTCGGCCGGCAAAGCAATTTCTTTTTCTTCAATGGCCGCTGGTCTCGCGGCTGGTGCTGTTTCGCGGGTTTCGATGGCTTTGGCAAGCGAATAGCCATCGTTGCGCAACTGCTCGACTAACTTCTCAGAGTCGCGTTCTGTGGCAAATGCGCCGATGACAACCTTGTATGTGCCACTTTCTTCAAGAATGTCCACGCCAGCATAATCGTCCGCGATCAGCGTTTGCATGAGACCTTCAGCCTGCCGCCTGTCAGGGAATTCCCCAACCATGACACGAAAAACGCGCCCAGCTTCCGCACGACTGACAACTTTCCCGGCCGAGGCGTCGGCCTGTACCAACCCCTCGGGTTGATAGCCTGACTCCTGAAGGTCTTTAATCAACGCATTCGCCTGCGCTTCGCTTTCCAGCGGCCCAATCAAAACGCTAAATGTTCCGCTCGCGTCCTGAGCTACTTCGATGGAAGCGCCTGATCCGTAACCATCAGCCTGAAGATAGCGCTGGAGCTGGGCTGCGTCCTTTTCCTTTAGGTTCGAAGCGACACGAACTTTGACTGCGCCAGCTCCCCCGCCCGGCGTGCCTTGAGAGTCCGAAGCTGCCGAAACGATCAATGTCGCGGTGATCGCAAGTAGTATTGTCAGAGTTCGAATAATCGGCTTCAAGGTCTCACTCTCCTAATGTCAATAGGCTCGAATCCGCTGAAGGCGGCCCTTTGTTACCACGCTACTAATCGGCACTTTACAGCGCTCAGTGCTCACGTCAACCATGAAGGCAACTGCCGGAGTCAGTTAACGGGAGCGCACCCACACACTTTTAGCGCGCAAAAACCAAATGCCGGTGTCCACAAAAAACTTCAGTCAGGGCACTTTTCCGACGCACTGAACGCAATGGCGGCGTAACCCACCACGTAATCTTCGCTCCCAGGATGAACCTCGTAACTAGTGGTCAGCTTCAACAGTGTGCCCTTCTGCGCTCCTAGGGTGCGCGCAAGCAACATCGCCACAGTTACAGGTCCTGCGCCACATGCCATATACTCACCCGCTTCGACACCGTCGGCGAAACTAACCGGATCGCATGCTGTAATCGCTTTGGCAGTGAAGGAACTCTCTCTGTAAGCTCGTTCCGCCCCCGGCCCATGGTAAAGATCCGAACTCGCCACTATGATTGTTTCCTTGGGATCGGCTTTCATGACATCCGCAATGGCATTGGCAATCCGCCGACAATTCGCCAACGAACGGTCGTAAAAGACAATGGGAACCAGTTCAAAATCGCCCACGGCATACTGTAAAAATGGAAGCTGAACCTCTAGCGCATGTTCTCGCTGCTCTGCTTCGGGATAAAAGGAAAACCCAGCACGTCGTCCCATCAGCTCCTCTACAAAAGGCCGGTCGACTGGCACCTCACCAAAGGGTGTCGCAAATGCTCTGCCAGGAAAGATGCTTGCCCCGGGAAAGGCCGCATAGTGACTGGGTGCCAAAACAACAGCCCGACGAATGGGTCTACCTAGAAGCGTTTTGTATGCATACGCTGCAGTTTGACCACTAAACACGTAGCCCGCATGAGGTGCAACCAATGCGGCGGGAGCAAGATTGTCGGGAACGAGAGCTTCAGCAAAAAACGTATCGAGCATGTCTCTCAATTCGGCCGCATCTGAGGGATAGAATCCATAGCGGCCTGCATTCACTGCGGGGCGAACTTCTGTTGTCCACATGGTGGCACCTCCAACCGTTAGAGGGCTCTCTACTTTTAGACTACCACCATCGGACTATGTTTGTGC